>JAPKMV010000149.1 GCA_026645635.1 Caldilineaceae bacterium | reverse complement strand
CATCGATGTCCTGCGCCAGTTGGCTGCCGCGGCGCCGGCGCCGGTCATCAGCGGCGTAGATCACTTCATCGGCGCCGGTACCATCGGCGGCAGCATGTACAGCGTTGCCCAGCAAGCGCGCCAGGCAGCCGCGCTCGGTCTGCGCATCTTGCGCGGGACGGCGGTCAATGCGCTGCCAGTCTTGAACGAGCAGGAAAGCCGGTTCATCTTTGACCACCAGGCGCTGCAACGCTTCGGCATTCCCCTGTCCGCCCTGCCAGCCGACAGCATTGTCGAGAATTACCAGGCGTCATTCTGGGAGCTTTACCGGCCACAGATCATCGTAGCCGGCGCTGTCTTTGCAGCACTCATCCTATCGGTCGTCTATCTGGCAGGCTTGAGCCGACAGTTGCACAAGACGCGCCTGGCCCTACATGACCTCAATGTTGGCCTGGAAACCCAGGTGCAGGAGCGCACCGCGGCGCTCAGTCAGGCGAAGCAAATAGCAGAGCAGAAGGCCGCCGAACTGGCCGTCAGCGAGGCGCGTTTCCGCAGCTACTTCGACCTGCCGCTCATCGGCATTTCCGTCAATTCGCCGGAAAAGGATTGGCTGGAGGTGAACGAAGCCCTCTGCGCCATGCTCGGCTACTCCCGGCAGGAATTGACGGCCTTGACCTGGGCGGAAGTGACGCACCCCGCTGACCTGCCGGCCGATGAAGCCCTCTTCAAACGGATGGCTGCGGGCGAGATCGACACCTACACCCTGGAGAAGCGCTATGTGCGCAAGGATGGTGCGCCGCTCTGGGTTGAACTGGCGGCGGGATGCGTGCGCAAACCGGATGGGGCGCTTGATTACTCAATTGCCCTGATCCAGGACATCACGGCGCGCAAGCAGGCGGAAGCGGCGCTGCGCGAGGCTGAGGCGCGTTTCCGGTCTTTGATCGAACAAGCGCCGGTCGCCATCAGTCTCTCGCGCAACGGCGTGGGCCTGTACGCCAATCCACGATTCCTGCGTATGTTCGGTCTGGAAAGCGCAGAGGAAGCCGTGGGGCGCGACATCGCTGAGTATTTTGCGCCAGCCTACCGTGCTGCCAGCCAGGAACGCACGCGCCGGCGTGCCCTCGGTCTGCCAACGCCAGCGGAGATCGAGGGGGTTGCGCTGCGCCGGGATGGATCCGAATTTCCAATCGAGGTGGCGATTTCATCGGCGGAACTGGCCGACGGCCCGGTGGTGCTGGCCTTCGTCACCGACGTCACGGCGCGCAAGCAGGCCGAGGAAGCGCTGCGGATCAGCGAAGCACGCCACCGGCTGTTGGCCGAAAACGCCAGAGATGTTATTTGGGTCATGGGTCTTGACGGCAGCATGGTCTATACCAGCCCATCCGTAGAACAGATGCGCGGGCTGACACCCGCCGAGACGCAGCAGCAGTCGCTTGACCAGATCCTGACACCCGATTCTCAGGCCATTGTCCAGGCGTATTTCCAAAAGCTGTGGGACGCGACCGCGGCTGGCCTCCCCCTGGAGAGCTTTCGGGGCGAGCTTCAGTATTACCACAAGGACGGCTCGACCATCTGGACCGAGGTCATGGCGTTTCCCGTGCCAAGTCCCAGCGGTGGTTTTGTGGAAATCCTTGGGGTGACTCGCGACATCCGCGAACGCAAGCGGGCGGAAGCAGCAGCACGGGAAGCCGATGCGCGCTATGCCCGGGCTGTGCGCGGAACCAGCGATGGCATCTGGGATTGGAATATCCAAACCGGTGAAGACTACCACTCGCCGCGTTACAAGGAACTGCTCGGCTACCGGGAAGATGAAATCCAGGACAATATCGGCGCCTTTGAAGCCCTGCTCCACCCCGATGACCTGCCGATGGTGCGCGCGGCGCAGCAAGCCCATTTGGAACGACATGAACCCTACGATATTGAGTTACGCATGCGTGCCAAGCACGGCGAGTACCGCTGGTTCCGCTCCCGCGGCCAGGCCGAACGGGACGCAGCGGGAAGGGCCACACGCATGGCGGGTTCAATCATCGACATCACCGAACGCAAGCGGGCCGAGGCAGCCCTGCTCGTCGCCAAGGAACAGGCCGAAGCAGCCAATCGCGCCAAAAGCGAATTTCTGGCCAACATGAGCCACGAGCTGCGCACTCCACTCAACGCCATCCTGGGCTTCTCGGAACTCATGGCGCGTGACCCCGGCCTCACCGCTGACCAGCAGGAAGACCTGGCCATCATCAACCGCAGCGGTGAGCACTTGCTGGGTCTCATCAACGACGTGCTCGATATGGCCAAGATCGACGCGGGGCGCTTCACCCTGCAACCGGAGGATTTCGACCTGCATCGCCTGCTCGTTGAATTAATCGAACTGTTGCGCGCCCGCGCCGAAGCCAAGGGTCTCACGCTGCATCTGACACAGGCGCCGGATGTCCCGCAGTTCGTGCACGGCGACGAGAGCAAGCTGCGCCAGGTGCTGCTCAACCTGCTGGGCAACGCGGTCAAGTTCACCACTACAGGCGAAGTGGCGCTCTCTGTCCAGCGCGTCGCAGACCGGCTGCGCTTTGCCGTCGAGGACACCGGCGCCGGCATTCCACCCCACGAGCTGGCAGCGATCTTCGAGCCGTTCGTGCAGGTCGGCAGCGGACGCACGGCGCCGCAAGGAACGGGGCTGGGGCTGTCCATCAGCCGCCAACTTGTCCGCCTCATGGGTGGCGAGTTGACGGCGTCCAGCGCAGGCATCCCCGGCGCGGGCAGCCGCTTCGAGTTCGATCTGCCGCTGGCGCCAGTGGCCGGGGCGGAGGATGCCGGGCAACCAGTGCACAGCCAACGCGCCCTCGGCCTGGCGCCGGGGCAGCCAGAATATCGCCTGCTGGTGGCGGAGGATCACGCCGAGAGCCGCAAGCTGCTGGCCGACCTGCTGACCGGGCTGGGCTTCACCGTGCGCACGGCGGAGAACGGCGCCGAGGCGGTCGCGGTCTGGGAGGCGTGGCAGCCCCATCTGATCTGGATGGATATGCGCATGCCGATCATGGATGGCCTCACCGCCACGCAGCGCATCAAGGCCACGATCGAGGGGCAGCGGACGGTAATCGTGGCTGTCTCGGCCAACGTGCTGAGTGAGGAACGCGCCGCGATGCTCGCCGACGGCTGCGATGATTTTGTGCACAAACCCTATCGGGAGAGTGAGATCGTGGCGTGCCTGGTCAAGCATCTGGGCGTGCAGATGGTCTACGCTGTGACCCCGCCTGACAGCACAGTGCTCCCGCCGAAGTTCGACCTGACCCGGCTGCCGGCGGCGTGGGTGGAGCAGGTGCGCCGGGCGGCAACAGTTGCGGATGCGGCGCAGTTGCTGCGGCTGGCAGCGGAGATTGAGGGGATTCAGCCGGCGCTGGCGGACGAACTGCGCCGGTGGGTGGGCGACTATGACTACGCAGCGATTGAAGCTGCGCTGCTCCACGCTGTGGAGGACAAAACACGATGACTCCAGACGCTGCGTCCCGTTTTGGCGCCAAGCTGGCGGCCGGTGTCGTGCTGCTCAGCCTGTTCGTCTATACGCTGGCCGCCTTCACCCTGTACGCGACCTGGCATGAGTATGAGATGCGGGTGGAGAGTTCGACCCAGAACCTGGCCCGCGTCATCGAGTCCAGCGTGACGGGCGTCATCGACAAGGCGGATGTGGCGCTGCGCAGCGTGGTGGACGAGGCCGAACGTCAGCTTGCCGCAGGCGAGATCGACGCCGCAGCCCTCAACAGCACCATCGCCCGGCAGACCGCGCGGGTGCCCGAACTTGACGGCATCCGGCTTGCCAATGCCGCCGGGGAGATCCTCTACGGGACCGGCGTAGATCCGGCGGCGCCGGTGAATGTAACCGACCGGGAATACTTCCAGTGGGCGCGCGACAACCCCGCAGCGGACACCTACGTTTCCAAGCCCTATGTGGGCCGCATTGCCCAACAGTGGGTGTTTGCCCTCGCCCGCCGCATCGAGCACCCGGACGGGCGCTTCGCCGGGGTGGCGGTCGGGGTCTTCCCCATCCAATATTTCACCGACTTTTTCTCGGCCATCGACGTTGGCCAGGATGGCGCCGTTGTTCTCCGCTACGACGACATGGCAGTCGTGGCCCGCTACCCGGAAGTAGAAGGGTCGATCGGGCAGACACAGGTCAGCCCGGAGCTGACTGCCATGCTGGCAGCGGGGAAGCCGGCAGCCACTTATGCGGCGACTGCCGTGGTGGACAACATCCGCCGCATTTACTCCTATCAGAAGGTCCCAGATCTGCCCTTCTACGTCTTTGTCGGGCAGAGCCTCGGTGTCATGGTGGAGAACTGGCGCAACGAAGCCCTGGTCATGCTGGTGGTGCTGCTGATCTTCACCCTGGTGACGTTCGCAGGTTCTCGGCAGTTGGTGCGCAGTTGGCAGCAGCAGAAACAGGCCGAACTCGACCTGCGTTTGGCCAACCAGGTGCTGGAAGAGCGAGTGGAGGAACGCACCAGGGCGCTGCGCGTGAGCAACGAGCAGTTGCAGGTGGAACTGGCTGAACGCAGGCAGGTGGAAACCGCGGAGCGTGAACAGCGGGCGCTGGCGGAAGCGCTGCGCGACACGGCCAGCGCCCTTGCCCGCACCCTGGATCTCAATCGCATCTGGGCGGAAATCCTGTCCAACGTGCGGCGGGTCGTCCCACTCAACGCCGCCAATATCGCCCTCCTGGATGAAGATCACCGGCTGCACTATGAGAGTTTCATGGGTTATGAAGCGCACCCAATCGTGCAGGAAGAACTGGATAGCGTGTTCGTGGCCCTCGATCAACTGCCGATCTTCAGGCGCGTGTACGAAACGGGGGAACCGCTGGTCATCCCGGACACCCGCGCCGACCCCGACTGGATCAGCCTGCCCGGCAGCAGTTGGATCTGCTCCTTTGCCGTCATGCCGATCCGGATCAACGGGCGGGTCGTGGGGTTTCTGAACCTGGATGGCGCCACGCCCGGGCTGTACACTCCAGAGCACCTGGAGCGGCTGCGCGCCTTTGCCGACCAGGCCGCCGTCGCCATCGAGAATGCGCGGCTGTACACCGAGGCCCAGCAGGAGATTGCCGAACGCAAGCGGGCCGAAGCCGCGCTGCTCCAGGCCAAAGAGACGGCCGAGGCGGCCAATCGCGCCAAATCGGTCTTCCTGGCCAACATGAGCCACGAGCTGCGCACCCCGCTCAACGCCATCCTGGGCTTTTCGGAGCTGATGACCCGCGACCCCAAACTCTCGCCCGCGCAGGCGGAGAACCTGGCCATCATCAACCGCAGCGGCGAGCATCTGCTGGGGTTGATCAACGATGTGCTGGATCTGGCCAAGATCGAGGCCGGGCGCACGGCGCTCCAGGAACACGCCTTCGACCTGCACCGGCTGTTGGATGACCTGGGCGATCTCTTCCAACTGCGCGCGGCGGCCAAGGGGTTGGTCTTGCACGTCACGCGCGCGGCCGATGTGCCGCAATTCGTTGATGCCGACGAAGGCAAGCTGCGCCAGGTGCTGATCAACCTGCTAGGCAACGCAGTGAAGTTCACATCTGCCGGGAGCGTCGATTTGTTTGTTGCGCCGGTCGCATCCCAGTCCACCGCCGCAATCTGCCGCCTGCGCTGCGTCGTGCAGGACACCGGCCCCGGCATTCCGCCCAAGGAACTGGCGACGATCTTCGAACCCTTCGTGCAGGGCGCCAGCGGGCACACGGCGCCGGAGGGGACGGGGCTGGGACTGCCCATCAGCCGGCGCTTTGCCCGCCTCATGGGCGGCGATCTGAACGCATTCAGCACCGGGATTCCCGGCGAGGGGAGCCGTTTCGAGGTCGTGCTGCCGCTGCGCCTGGCGGCCATCACCGACGTGGCGCCCGCCCAGTCCACGCGTGCGCAACACGCAATCGGCCTGGAGCCGGGCCAGCCAGTCTATCGGTTGCTGGTGGTGGAAGATCACGCAGCAAGCCGGCAGTTGCTGGTCGAGCTGCTGCTCCAGCTTGGCTTTGCGGTGCGCACGGCTGCGAATGGCCTGGAGGCGCTGCAGGTCTGGGCGGAGTGGCAGCCCCATCTCATCTGGATGGATATGCGTATGCCGGTGATGGACGGCCACGAAGCCACGCGCCAGATCAAGCGCACCCCGCAAGGCCAGCAGACGGTGATTGTCGCGTTGTCGGCGAGCGTCCTGGCCGAACAGCGCACGGCCATGCTCGCTGAAGGCTGCGATGACATCGTGCACAAGCCCTACCGCGAGAGTGAGATCGTCGATTGCCTGGTGCGGTGGCTGGGCGTGCGCATGGTCTACGGCGCGGAGCCGTCAAGCCAACCCACGTGGACGCCGGCCGCGCCCAGCACCTTTGACCTTGCCGACTTGCCCGCAGAATGGTGCGCACAGGCGCAGCAGGCAGCCACCGCAGCGGATGCAGCGCGGCTGCGGGAACTCGCCGCTGCGCTGGCCGACGTGCAGCCGGCGTTGGCGAACGCGCTCCACAGGTGGGTGGAGGACTATGACTATACCGCCGTGCTTGCCTTGGTGCGCGGCAGGGAAAGTGCTCAAACCACTGACCTGCGCCACGCTGCTGCCGAGCAGGCGGTCTGACCGACAGCCGGACGGCAAAACCCGCCGCGCTGCCAGCCTGCGGTTGTGCCGAATCGATAGGCAAGCCGTATCATACAATGAAGATGCGCGACGCCGAGCGCGGCTGCTCCAGTAAGGGCGCAGGTCGGCACGCCGCAGACCACAGCGCAGCAGAAGTATGCAGGAGACAATATGGGTGAACGTACAGCGAATGCAGATGCGCCGTCGACGTCAGGCGGGGCCGGCAACATCCTGATCGTCGACGACACCGCCGCCAATCTACGGCTGCTGACCCACATGCTGACCGAGCAAGGCTACCATGCGCGCCCCGTGCTCAACGGCACACAGGCGCTGGCCGCGGTGCAGGCCATGCCGCCGGATCTGATCCTGCTCGACATTCGGATGCCGGGCATGAGCGGCTACGACGTCTGCCAGCGGCTAAAACAGGACGCACACACCCGCAGCATCCCTGTGCTCTTTATCAGCGCGCTGAGCGATACGGATGACAAGGTCAAAGCCTTTGCCGCCGGCGCAGTCGATTACATCACCAAGCCCTTTCAACTGGAAGAGGTGCTGGCGCGGGTGCAGACGCACCTGACCGTGCGCAATCTGCAGCGCCATCTGGAGGCGGAGATTGTAGAGCGCGACGGCCTGATTGCGGACTTGAAGGCTTACGCTCACACCGTTGCCCACGAGCTGCGGTCGCCATTGGCGGGTGCGCTCGGGGCGGCGCAGCTCCTGGCCGACCCGGCCACCGTCATGCCCGATGACGAGCGCCGCGCGTTTGTCGGCATGATGATTGATAGCTTGCAGAAAGCGAACGGTATCGTCAAGGAATTGCTGCTGCTGGCCGAGCTTCGCCAGGCGGCGGTGGCCAGCAAACCGCTGGAGATGGGGCCGATTGTCGCGTCTGCGC
>JAPKMV010000148.1 GCA_026645635.1 Caldilineaceae bacterium | reverse complement strand
CCGCAGAGGCGCCGCCTCCCTTCATCGGCCCGCGCACCGCCGATGGCATCCCCGGCTACGCCTGTTACCGCACCGTCACCGAGACCTACGCCAGCATCGACGCTCTGGTGGCCGCGCACCCGACCCTGGTGCAAAAGGTCGACATCGGCGATAGCTGGCTAAAGATGAAAGCCAGGCCGGGCGGGGATGACATCTTCGCCCTGGTGCTGACCAACCAGGCGATCGCCGGGCCAAAGCCCCGCCTCTTCGTGATGGCGGCCATCCACGCGCGCGAGTACGCCACCGCCGAATCGGCCATGCGCTTTGCCGAACAGCTCGTGAACGGTTACGGCGTGGACGCCGACGCCACCTGGCTGCTCGACTATACGGAAATTCACATCGTCACCCAGGCGAACCCGGACGGACGGCGTCGCGCCGAGGCCAATGTGCTCTGGCGGAAAAATGTCAACGACGACTTCTGCGCTTCTCCAGATTCCATCGGCGTGGACCTGAACCGCAACAGCAGCTTCAAATGGGGCATTTGCACAGCGCAGGGCTGTTCCAGCGCATTTGCGTGCGCCGAGACCTACCGCGGCCAGAGCGCAGCCTCCGAGCCGGAGGTGCAGGCGTTGGAGAGCTACATGCGCTCGATCTTCCCGGATCAGCGCGGCCCCAACAACGACGACCCGGCGCCGTTCGACACCTCGGGCGTGATGATCACCGTGCACAGCTACGGCGAATGGGTGCTCTATCCGTGGGGCTTCACGCCGACGCCATCACCCAACGACGAAGGCCAACGTGTGCTGGGACAGAAGATGGGCTACTATCTGCCGGCGCTGCAGCCGTCCTATCCGGGCGAACGCTACACTGTCTGCCAGGCAGGCGCCGACAACTGTCTCTACCCCACCGACGGCGCCACAGATGATTTCTCCTACGGCGAACTGGGCATCCCCAGTTACACCTTTGAGATCGGCATGACCTTCTTCCAGCCCTGCACGGGCTTCGAGAACCGGATCGTCGGGCCGGTGCTGGCCTCGCTGCGCTATGCCGCCAAGGTGACGCACCGTCCCTATCAGCAGCCGTTCGGCCCCGACGCCATCACGGTGACGGTGACGCCCGCCACGGTGTGGGCCGGTGCGCCCGCAACCCTGACGGTCACGCTGGACAACACCCGCTTTGCGCCTGCCCAGAACGATCCTGACCCGCTGACCCATGCGCGCAACATCTCCACGGGCGTCGTCACGCTGGGCCAGCCGCGCTGGGTGACGACCACGCTGGCGCCCAGCTACGCGCTCGCTCCCGCAGACGGCGCGTTCGACGCACCGGTGGAGGACGCATTGCTGGCGATCGACACAACCGGGTGGGCGCCTGGAAGCTATCTGCTCGTGGTCGAAGGCCAGAATGTCGACGGCCAGTGGGGCGCGCCGGGAGCGGCCTTTTTGACGGTGCAGGCGCAGCAGCAGATCGCCGGGCTGGCGGCGCAGAGTTCCAGCCCCACGCCGTTGGGCAGCGCCACCCACTTCACGGCGACGGTCACAGCCGGCACGGAGGTCAGCTACGCCTGGGACTTTGGCGACGGCGCGCTGGGCAGCGGTGCTGGTCCAGTGCACAGCTATGCCGAAATTGGCGAATTCACCGCCGTGGTCACTGCCACGAATTCACTGGGATCCGCCGTGGCGCAGACCGTGGTTACCGTGGTGGAGCCTCCGGCCAGGATGTACCTGCCGCTAATCGAAGGCGCCGAATAGTGCACCTTGCCCGGATTCTTGGAGAAGCCCGGCAAGTCAAATGACCACCGATCATCTCGATGAAGAAACTGTAAGGATTGTGACGTGTTGGCGGCGAATCTGATTGCGCTGATCCTGATCGGCGCGGGGGTGATCTTCTACACGCGGGGCTGGCTGCGGCTGCGCCGCGGCGGCTACCGGCTGGCGCGGCCCTTCCGGCTCGTGGTTTTCTGGGGCGGGTCGCTCTTGGCCGGCCTGGCCCTGGTCTACCCGCTGCCCTTTCTCTACCAGGATTTTCTCTACGCCCGCATGGGGCAATTCGTGCTGCTTTGCCTGATGGCAGCGCCCGCCTTCTTCACCAGCGCGGGCTATGATGTGATCGTCGCCGGGCTGCCGCGGGCGGCGCGGCGGCGCCTCACCGCCACCGTCCTGCGCACCACGCGCAGCGGCCGCTTCATCCGCCGCATCACGCCGGGCTGGCTCTGTTGGATGGCGTTCATGGTCGCGTTCGTACTCTGGCAGGAGCCGATCCTGGCTTCGTGGATTTTGCTGCACCCTCCGGTCTATGGGCTGACGCTCGGCGTGCTGGCGGGGCTGGCGCTGCTGTTCTGGTGGCATGTGATCGGCACCGGGCCGCGCCTGCACCGGGAACTGTCGCCCTGGCTGGCCGCGTTCTTGCTGGTGCTCACCGAACTCACCAACATGGCCACGGCCATCAGCATGGCCTTCGCCACCGCGCCGTTCTACCCCTATTACATCGCCCAGGCCGGCGCCGGCCCGCTGGGCATGACCCGCGTGTTGGCCGATCAGCACTTTGCGGCCGGCTTGCTCTGGGTCGGCGGCAGCATGGTCTACATCGCCGCGATCATCCTGGTGCTCAACCGGCTCTTCGAGCGCCACGGCGCCGACCGCCCACATCCCCTGCCCGACTGGGACGCCGACGAACGCATGATCATGCCCGGGCTGGAGCATCGGGTGAAGCGGTAGGCGGCGCTGATCCTCGTGAACCTCGATTGCCGGGGAAAGGAGCGCGCGTCATGCGCGATGTGCTATACTGCAGCCGTGGCGCAGGAACCAGGTGCGCTTGAACGTGAATAGGAGATGGCCATGACAGTTCATCCGGTGACTGTGAATCTTGCTGAGCCAATCTATCGCCGTATGCAGCGCGCAGCCGAACGCACCCAGCGCTCGGTGGAACAATTGATCGGCGATGCACTGGCGGCGATGACGCCGGAACAAGCCGAACTGCCAACCAATTTGCAGACGGCGCTGGCCCAGATGGCGTTCCTGAACGACGCCGCCCTGTGGCAGGCGGCGCGCACCACCCTACAGTTGGAGCAGCAGCAGCGGCTTGCTGCACTGCATGATCAACAGCAGCGCACTCGACTTACGTTGGCTGAACAGGCGGAAGAGCAGACGTTGCTGAAACTCTACCGCGAGACGCAACTTGTGCGGGCGCAGGCCATAGTTCTGCTCATGCAGCGTGGCTACGATGTTGCCGATCCTGAACAGTTCGCACCCATCGTTTAGGCAAACCCATCATGCCCCGCCAGCATATCTCCCGTACGCAACGCCTGCGCGTTGCCGCAACTGCTCGCAATCGCTGCGCCTATTGCCATACCGCCGAGCGTGTCATTGGCCCGTTCCTGGAAATCGACCACATCGTGCCCGAAGCGGCGGGGGGAACCGCCACCGATCAGAACCTGACACTTGCTTGCCCGTTGTGCAACAGCCACAAATCCGACCGCACGCACGCCGTTGACCCAGAAACTGGCGTATTGTCGCCCTTGTTTCACCCGAATGGACAAGTCTGGCATGAGCATTTTGAGTGGACGGACAAGGGCGCTGTTGTGGTCGGCAAGACACCTGTAGGTCGGGCAACGGTGGCTGCACTCGATCTGAACCACCCCGATATTGTGGCGACGCGCCGCCTCTGGATTGCGGTCGGTTGGCATCCACCTGTCGATGATCTGCGCGATGCCGGCGGCCGCGCTGTCAATCCATCGGGCGCATGATGCGGCTGAAATACTCGTTCAGCGGGGCGAAGAATCCACCCGACTCGCCGAAATCGTCGGCGGCGGGGTTGATGAGGCCGGCGCGGCTGCCGGGCAGTGTCGCGGCAATGGCTGCCGCGTCGAAGGCCGGCCCCGACCATTCCCCGGCGACGGCGCCATCGCGCAGCGCCGTGATCGTGTGGGCGACGATCAGGGCGTCCTCCAGCCGCTGCGTGAGAAAGAGACAGGCCAGGCCATGTTCAGCCAGGCGGCGCACGAAGCGCAGCAGTTGCGCGGTGGCGTGAAAGCCGGAGACGTCGGTCAGCGGCTCGTCCAGCACAATCACCTTGGGGTTGACCGCCAGCCCGCGCGCGATCATGAGCAGGCGGCGCTGCAAGGGTCCCAGGCTGCGCACCGGCGCCGCCGGGTCGATGTCGATGGACCATACGTCGAGCAGCTTCTGGCTGGCGGCCAGGTCTGCCTCGTGCGACATCCAAAAACTGCGCTGCACCTGCGAACTGCCCAGGGCGATGTTGTCGGTGACGCTGGCGTTCTCCATGAGCGCGATCTTGCGCGGGACGATGGCGATGCCCGCACGCAGCGCATCCGCCGGTGAACGCAGCTTGAGCGGCGCGCCTTGCAGACGCACTTCGCCCGCGTAGTCGCCGGCGCGGATAAAACCGCCGAGGAGCTTCAGCAGCGTCGTCTTGCCGGCGCCGGCCTCGCCGACGATGGCATGCACCGCCCCGCGCGCGACATGCAGCGACACATCGTCCAGGGCAGCGAGGGCCTTGAAGCGCTTCGTCACATGATCGATCTCCAGCACGATCGGCTGCTCGCCAGCCATTGCCCTGCCTCCTGAGCCTGGCATGATCTCCTACGTCCTGACCTGTTCGATCTGCTATCTCTGTGTCTGATAATACACCGTCACGGATACCCTGTAAACAGGTACATCGGATCGGCTTGCGCTGCGGGGAAGCGTGTCACGGCGGTGTGGTGGGAAGTATGGGGATTGATGGCCGTGCGGCGATGACGACGAACAGATGGGGAGCAGAAACCAGGCCAGCCACTGCGTGTGAATCGGCGTTATCGCCAATTCACACGCTGGCTGCCTGCTGGCGGTCAGGCATGATGATTGGGGCTTCCAATCGGCGGCACACCTACCAGACGCCGGGCAGCAGGCGGTATCTGACCTTCCGTCGATACGCATCGTAGCCAGGGAGATCGCGCGCCAGGACGCTCTCCTCGCTGCGAATTCTGGAGACGAACAGGGGGATGAGCAGCAAGGTGGGAATCATGCCCCAGTAGGAACCCAACGCCAGCGGAGAGAGGATATAGAGCAGCAGCGCGCCCAGGTACATGGGGTGCCGCACGAAGGCGTAGGGGCCGCTGCTGATGACCTGCTGGCCAGGATCGACGGCGACGGTGCGCCCGGCGTAGCTGTTTTCACGGAATACGAGGAAGATGACCGCATAGCCGAGCAGAACCAACAGGTCGGCAATCAGCACGGCGGCCACCGGCGTGTCTGACCAGCCGAACCGCTTGTCCAGCCCGGGCAGCATGTAGATCAGAATGAACAGCGGGACGCCGAAGTTGATGATCTTTTTCTGTTGGGTCTCTTTTTCCCGAATCCGCATCCTGCGCTCCAACAGTTCAGGGTCGTACTTGAGCAGGTAGAGGAGAACAAAGATCACGGGCGCAAAGAGGTTGGTCAGATAGAGCCAGGCTTCCCAGTAATCGAGCGTTCCTGCCGGAATGAAAATAAGCGCCAAGAGGGCCGGGATGGCGACCAGCAGCCGTTTGGCGACCAGCCGCAGCAGTTGCGCCTGGGTGAGTGCTGAACTGTTCATGTACGCCTCCAGCATTCCGACGACCCGACGATAAGGTCCGCACTGATTCTACTCCTATCCGTGACTCTTGTCATCCAGTACACGAGCAAGTCGGGTGGTGCCGATGACCGGGCGCATGACGGTGGTTGTGCCGCAAGGTGCATTGTTTTGCGGCGGTGTCGAGGGGCAGATTCGCCGCATCTGCTGGAAATGGACTTGGTGGAGGCGGTCATCAGGCTGGCACCCAACTTGTTCTACGGGACGGGCATGGCGGCGGACTGGACGGCATCGTCCGCAGCCGTGCGGGGTGCGTCCCGGTGACGCACCCCGCATTGTTTGTAGGGAAAAAGGGGCGACCGCTCAGCGATGCCGGCGAGCGCCGCTTGCCGACACCGCTGAGCGTCAATTTCGCAATAACGGCAGCACCACGATCACCGTCCCTTTTCCAGCAAAACAGACATCATTTGTCCGATGCGCAGCGTTGGCAATCATGGTAAGCTGGCATCACCTTGCCTACAGGCCAATTGTCGAGGACAAGCGCTCGATCCTGGCTAGCGCCTCACGCACGGTAGATCCTTGGCTTCGGATATCGTTCGCCCCAGGAGGTGGCAGCCCGTGAGGCCCCGAAAACTTTACTTGATGCCGTTGCTTGTTCTCCTGCTCTTGCCATCACTGGCTTGTGCCGGTTTTGGCGCAACCAGCCAACAGCAGCCTGTCCAACCCCGCATGGCGGCGACACGCGTCGTTGTCGCGGTGTTGACGGCGCTGCCGCCAGCACAAGAAACTGCGCCGCAAGGTGCGTCGCTGTTCCCAACCCCAACACCTAACCCACCGACCGCCATCCCTGTTCAGACCGGCAGACTCTGGTGTGAAGATTGCGCCGCTGCCGGCATGAACGTCAACTTGTGGAGCAGCTACGACCGCACCTCTGCGCAGGTCACTGGGAGCCTGCCCCACCGGACGCCGGTCACCGTGATCGAAAGCAAGCGCAATGACGCCGAAGCACGCATGTATTACAAAGTGCAGGCGCAGGGGCGCACCGGCTGGGTGCCGGAGACGCTGATCCGGTTGAATTAGCAGCGGAATCCAAGAGCCAGCAGGAGTCACCCCATGCCCATCCGTTTCCGCCGTTCCCTATGCATTCTCCCCGGCATGCGCCTCAACCTCAGCCAACGCGGCGTCAGCGTCACCGTTGGCAAGCGGGGTGCGAGTGTAACCGTCGGCCCCACTGGTACCTATGCCAACGTGGGGCTGCCGGGCAAGAGCATCTCTTACCGCGCACGCCTGGCTGCGCCGGAGCCAGCCACAGCGCAGGCCAGCGCCCCGCCGCCCCTGGTGCGCACCAGCCGCCGCCCCCGCCTGCCGCTGCCCCTCCTGCTGCTCCTGTTGCCCTTGGGTGTACTTGTCGGCTGCGGGCTGTTGTCCTTCCTGACCACCGCCACACCCCAGACCACTCGCCCGCTCACCACGCCGCTCCGGGCCGGCGCTGCGGTGCAAAGCCGGACACTCGCTGCGACGCCCGCCCTGGCCGAAGCCCCGCCCACCGCCGTCCCTGCCTTCGACGGCGGCGCCGGCAGCGTCCCCATCTCCCTGGCCGGCCTGCTGCCCACCGTCACCCCCGTCCCCGGCAGCTTGGGGCTGGCCGCTCCGCTGGACGTGGCCATCTGGAATGTGGGGCTGGACGACGCCGATGTTCGAGTGATCGGTGCCGGCCTGGCCGCCTTTCAGGGGGTGGACTTGTGGGGGCTGGCCGAGGTGAACCGCCCCGAGCTGGCGGCGCTGTTGGCGCAAGCCGCCGCCGAGGGCGAGGACGCCAGCTTTGACTATGTGTTGGGCGAGTCGGGAAGTGGGATGTACTTGCTCGCCCTCTACGACGCTGCCCGCTTCGACCTGCTGGAGAGTTGGGAGATCGCCGCGATCAACACCACCGGCAACGCCCGCGCCCCACTGGTGCTCCATCTGAGCGAGAATGCCACT
>JAPKMV010000147.1 GCA_026645635.1 Caldilineaceae bacterium | reverse complement strand
CCAACGCAAACCCCTACCATCCGGCAACGAAGGGAATCTATGACCATCACCGAATTCATCCAAACCCAAATCCTGCTGCCCCGCCTCCACGGCAATGGCGACAACGGCATCCTGGTCGTCTACGACCCGGACCGCCGCTACCGCGACCTCTGTCTCGACCTGGCGAGTGACCGGCTGCGCGTCGTCGACGCCAGCGGCGGCAGCATCGAGAGCCGGGCCGCCGCGCTGGCTGCGCTCCAGCAGATGGGCCAGCGTCACCCGCCGCTCGACGGAATGATCGTGTACGTGCCCAGGCGTGCGCCGATCAGCGACGAAGAGAAGCGCGGCGATCCCTTTGCGCTCTACACGGTCTGCGGGCGTGTCTTTCCCGAAGGCGACGGCGACGAGTATGTGAATCTCTGTCTGCGCGCCCGGCCGGACTACGCAGCGGAGATTCACCGCATCTTTGTGCAGGATCCCAACCCACCCTTCACCGTCATCGACGCGGTGGGCGGCGGCGCGTCCTGGCCCATCTTGCAGTCACTCCTGCACGAGGAGTCGGCCAGCAATCTGCTCTTTGCGTTGCTGGCGCCCAGCGGCGGCCAACGGGACGCGCTGCAGCACAATGCGACCTGGGTGGCGGAAGCCAGGGACCTGTTCGAGCGCACGCTCGGTCTCAAGTTGCAGACGCGGGCGAAGAGCTGGGAACCGATCGCCGACGAGTTGTGGCGCTATCTCCTGTTCAGCGAGTTTGTCTTCGACCTGCCGGGCGATCTGCCGTCTTCATTGCAGAATATTCCGCGCGCCCAGGCGGCGGCTGCGCCGCTGGTCAACTTTCTCTGCGAACGGCTGCGCGCCGACACGCGCCGGCGCGACCGCTACGTCGAACAGGCGGAGACCATCGAGCAGATGCTCAGCCTGCCGGATGCCTGCCGGGCGATTGCCGATCTGGGCGTGCGCGATACGTTTCCCTTCGAGGAGCGCTCGTTCTTTGCGCAGGCGGTCGATGCCTTCAGCCGCAACAACCGGGAACGGCTGGGCCAGTTGCTGGCGCACCATGAGCGCTCGCCGTGGGGCGCCAGGGGCGAAAATCAGACCCAGTGGCGCATTCTCCAGGCCGCCATCGATCTGGTCGATGCGTGCAGCGTGGCTGACGACGCCTTTGCTGCGCTGCACGCCCGCACCGTCGACAGCCTGATCGATTACTATCGGGAGAGCCTGCGTGATGTGGATCGGCGCCAGCGCGAGTTCGAGCAGTCGGTAGCCGACTACATCGACACCGACGGGGCGATGGCGGTTGTGGTGGGAGGCGCGCGCCGGAGCTACCGCAGACTGGCCAACAAAGTGCAAGATGTCTTTATACGCGACGTGGAACGAGCGGGCTGGCCGCCCGTCGGACGTCTTGCCAACGGCGACGTCTTCGACCGGCTGGTGGCGCCGGCGCTGCAGGCGAGCGGCGCACGCATTGCGCTCTTTCTGATCGATGCGCTGCGCTACGAACTGGGCGTCGAACTCTACCAGCAATTGACGGAGTACGGGAAGGTCGAACTCCAGGCGGCCTGCGCCCAATTGCCCACCGTTACGCCGGTCGGCATGGCGAGTCTGCTGCCTGAAGCCGGCGGCAAACTGCGGATCGTCACCGACGGTGCACGCTTCACGCCGATCCTTGGCGACCAGCCGCTGCCTTCCGTAACACAGCGCATGAACATCCTGCGCGACCGCTACGGCCAACGCTTTGCCGAGGTGGGGCTGCATACGTTCGCCCACGGCAAGAGCGCGCCCGACGCAACGGTGGAGCTGCTGGTGATCCGCAGCAACGAAATGGACAACGACTTCGAGTCCAGCCCTGAAGCGGCGCTGGGCAATATCAGCCGCACCTTTCGCCAGGTGCAGGCGGCCATGGCGCGCTTGCGCACGTTGGGGTTCAACGCCGCGTTTGTGCTCACCGACCACGGTTTCTATCTCAATACGGCGCTCGAAGCCGGCGATGTCTGCGCCAAACCACCCGGCGTCTGGCCGGTCAACGCCCATGACCGCATGCTCTTTGGCGACGGCAGCGCGGATGCTGCGAACTTCGTGGTCGCGGCGTCGGCGCTTGGCATCCGTAGCGACTTCAACCAGGTTGCCAGCCCAAAGGCGCTGGTTGCCTACAGCGCGGGCGCGGTCTATTTTCACGGCGGCGTCTCGCTGCAAGAGGCGCTCGTGCCGGTGCTCAGCGTGCGCTTCAAGGCTGTTGAAGCAAGCATGGCCAGAACGCCAACGGTCAGTGTGCGCTACAAGCGCAGCCAGCCCAAGATCACCTCGCGCCGTCCGGTCTTTGAGTTGAGCGTGGTGAGCGCTGACCTGCTCGGCATCGACACCGCCGTGGCCATTCTGCTCGAAGCGCAGGATCGCAAAGGTGAGACGATCGGCGAGGCGATGCGTGGGGGTGAGGTCGACCCGGCCACCGGTGTGATCACGTTGCAGCCGGGCCAGTCCGCCGACATCACGCTCAAGATGCAAGACGCGTTCGAGGGCAAGTTCACGGTGAAGGCGCTCGACCCGACGACCCTGAAGACTTTCGACAAGGTCGATCTGGAAACGGATTACGCGGTGTAGGGGCAGTTGACCCGCACCGGAGAACGAATTGCAGCAGATAAGGTGTTGACGTACACTACTGTACAGAACTGTACGTTTATCACGCGGAGGTTTGCCACATGAAAGCACAAACGTCACTTCAAGTCACCATCGGCGCCACGGAAGCGCGCACTCATTTTGCCGATGTGCTCAAGCGGGTTCACCGCAGCAAAGAGCACATGATCATCGAAAAAGGGGGCATCCCTGTCGCGGCGATCATCGGTATGAGCGAATATGATCGCTTTCAACGTTGGCTCGCCGAGCAGGAGTTGCGCTCGCTGGGGCCAGTGTTGGCCGAACGCGCTCGGCTTGCCGGCATGGATGAAGCGGATCTCGCAGCCTCGTTGCAAGAAGATCGTAGGGCCATCTATCAAGACATGTATCCTACCTCGATTGAGAAATGAGCATCCGGGTTGCCATCGACACCAACATCCTGCTCAGCGGCATCATTTGGCCGCGCTGGCCCTACGCGATTCTGCAACATGCGCTGGCCGGCGAAGTCGTGCTTGTCTTGCCGGAGATTGTGATCTTGGAAGCGCGCCGGCAGATCGAACGCAATTTTCCCGACGCCCAAGAGCAGTTCGATCGTTTTCTTGCGCTGGTCGAATTTGAGGTTACGCCGATTCCCACCGCAAAAGCAGTGGAGGCGGCGGCTGGGATCGTGCGCCAGACTGAGGACATTCCGGTTGCACTCTCTGTCATCGCCGCCGAGGTCGACTATTTTGTCACCTATGACCGTGATTTTACCGACGACCATGCGTCCACCGCCCGGGTGCGCGCTGCCATCCCTGGCATCTGTCTGCCGCCGGTCTTTCTGCGCGATGTCATGGGATGGACAAGTGAACAACTTGAGGCGATACGTCACCGCACCTGGGCCGAACTGAGTTCTTCGGAATAGGCCAAGCGCCAAGGTGATTGTCATGCTCCGAGCAATCGAGGAAAGAAACACAATGGAGCCACTCGACCAGAAGCTGCTCGAACACTTCGATGGCAAGGTGGTGCGCAAAGACCTGCTGCACCGCATCAAGAAGGGCACCAACGTGCCGACCTTCGTGCTGGAGTTTCTGCTGGCGCGCTACTGCGCCAGCGACGAACCGTCCGAAATCCAGGCCGGGCTTGAAGCGGTCCTCGCTACGCTGCAGGACAACTATGTACGGCCCGACGAGTCGAACGCAGCGCAATCCAAAGTGGCGACCAAGGGGCGCCACCGCTTTATCGACAAGGTGCATGTGCGCTATGTGGAAAAGGAGCGGCGTCACTGGGCAACGTTGGAAAACTTCAACTCGCAGCGCATCGCCGTCTCCGAGCGCTACTACCGGGACAACGACCGGCTGCTGGAGGGCGGCATCTGGGCGGAAATCACGTTGGCCTACAACGAGGTGGACGAGGACGACTACGCCTTCTACATCGAGGATCTGCGCCCCATCCAACTCAGCCGCTTCAACTTCGAGGGCTACCAGGAAGCGCGGCGCGCCTTCACGCGCGACGAATGGCTCGACGCCGTGCTGCGCTCCGTGGGTCTCGAACCCTCCAAGCTGAGTCACCGCCTCAAGTTTCACTTCATTGCCCGGCTGGCGCCGCTGGTCGAACCCAACTTCAACTTCATCGAACTGGGGCCGCGCGGCACCGGCAAGTCCTACTTCTTCAGCGAGTTCTCGCCCTACGCCACGCTGGTGAGCGGCGGGCAGGCCAGCAAGGCAACGCTCTTCTACAACAACGCGCGGCGGCGCATTGGGCTGGTCGGTTTCTGGGATACGGTCGCTTTCGACGAGGTGGCTGGCATCAACATCCGCGATGCCGATACGATCCAGATCATGAAAGACTACATGGCCAATGGGCGTTTCTCGCGCGGCGTGGAAGTGATCGCCGATGCGAGCATGGCCTTTGTGGGCAACATCGACCACTCGATAGCCCAGGTGGTCAACTCCACCGAGCACGACCTGTTCATGCCCCTGCCCAAGGAGTTCGACCTGGCGATCATGGACCGTTTTGCCTGCTATCTGCCCGGCTGGGAGATGCCCAAGAACAGCAGCGACTTCCTGACCAACAACTACGGCTTCATCACCGACTATCTGGCCGAGGCCTTCCACCACCAGTTTGCGCGCACCAACCGTTACGAAGAGGTCACCAAGCGCATCCGCCTCGGCGCCGCGGTCGAAGGCCGTGACGAGAAGGGCATCAAGAAGACGGTGGCCGCTTTTCTCAAGATGCTCCACCCCGACGGCCCGCCCAGCGACGCCGACTTCGAGGAGTATGTCGCCTATGCGGTGGAGAGCCGGCGGCGGATCAAGGAGCAGATGAACAAGCGCAAGCCCGACGACGAGTTTGCGCTGATCGACCTCAGCTATTTCGCGGCCGACGGGCGCGAGGTGATCGTCTACTGCCCCGAATCCAAAGATGCGCCGGCCACGCAGCAGCCCAAACGCAAGCTGCTCGATGGGGCTGCCCGCTTCACTGAACCGCAACAGCCTGACGCCGAGACGCAAAGCCGCAAAGCCGCAAAAGAGGTTGCCGAGCCAGACATCGTACTCGCTCCCGCTGCGGCGGAGCAGCCTGTCGCAGAGCCGGTTCAGCCTGCGGCAAACGCTACTTCACAATTCACAATTGACAATTCACAATTGACAATTGCTGTTCCGCCCACCGCGCCTACTGCCGACCGCCCACTGCCCACTACCAACTTGACCGAGCAGCACTACACCATCCGCTATGGCGACACAGGCCACAGCTACGAGTCGATCATGGCAGTCTATCTGCACGGGGCCAGTAGGGTGGTCGTCGACGACCCTTATGTGCGGATGCCACACCAGATCCAGAACTTCGTCCGCTTCTGCGAGATGATCGTGAGTCTGTCGACCATCCGCCATATCCGCCTGGTCACCAACTACGATGACACGTTGCAGCGCGCGGATGCTGAGGCCAAGTTGGGGGATCTGGGGCAGAGTCTGCTGGAACTCGACATTGTGCTGGAAATCACGTTTGACCCCAACCTGCACGACCGGGAAATCCGCCTGGACAACGGCTGGGTGATCAAGATTGGGCGGGGACTGGACTTCTATCAGAAACCGGCGTCATGGTTCGAGATAGGAAGCAATGATCTGGCGCTGCGGAAGTGTTTGGAAACGAAGGTGGATGTGTATCGGAGCGATAGAAGATCGGTGTAATGGGTTGGCCGGGAGAAGTATACGCTTGCCAGCGTCAGGGCTTCCACGGGCTGAGCCTGTCAAAATCAGCATCGACAGGCTCAGCCCCTCTCACCCCCTCACCCGCCCGCGCCCTTTACATCCTGCCCCGACTGCCCACCGGACTCCGGATCTTTGCCTTCGTAAAGTTTGGGGTCGCGGCCATAGACCAGCGTGGCGTCGCGCAGGCGCTGGCTGACGTGGCCGGTGAGTTGCTCCGGCGTGAAGCGCCACGCCCAATTGCCGGACGCGCGCCCCGGCAGGTTCATCCGTGCGTCGCCGCCCAGGTTGAGCAGGTCTTGCAGCGGCACGATGGCGTACTTGGCCACGCTGCGGAACGCGGCGTCGATCAGCGACCAGGCTGCGTCGTGGCCGTCCGTGCGCAGATAGCGCCGGAAACTGTTGCGTTCGTGGTCGTTGGCCGTCTTGTTGTACCAGCCCCAGGTGGTGTCGTTGTCATGGGTGCCGGAATAGACGACGAAGTTGCGCGTGTAGTTGTGCGGCAGAAACTTGTCGCTGGCGTCGGTGCTGAAGGCGAACTGTAGAATCTTCATGCCCGGCAATTCGAGCTTGTCGCGCAGTTCGATCACATCGGGTGTGATTTCGCCCAGGTCCTCGGCGATGATCGGCAGCGATTCGCCCAGCTCCTTGCGCACCACCTTGAAGAAATCCATCCCCGGCCCCTTGACCCAGCGCCCCTTGACCGCGGTCTCCTCGCTGGCGGGCACTTCCCAGTAGCCGGCAAAGCCACGGAAGTGGTCGACGCGCACGATATCGTAGAGGCGCAGCGCAGCGCGGATGCGGCGCAGCCACCACTGGTAGCCGTTCTTCTTCATCTTGTCCCAGCGGTAGAGCGGGTTGCCCCAAAGCTGACCCGTCGCGCTGAAATAGTCGGGCGGGACGCCGGCCACCACGGTCGGGTGGAACTGGTCGTCCAGATAGAACTCGCCAGGGTTCGTCCAGGCGTCGCTGCTGTCCATCGCCACGAAGATGGGGATGTCACCCACCACCAGCACGCCCCGCGCATTCGCGTACTGCTTGAGCGCCAGCCATTGGCGGTAGAAGAGCCACTGGTTTAGGCGGTGATTGTGGATTGCGCCGGCGTGCGTCTGGCGTGCGGCAGCAATGGCGTCGGGCTGGCGGCTGCGCAGCGGCATGTCCCACTCGATCCATGAGGCGCCGTTGTGAACATCCTTGAGCGCCATGAAGAGAGCAAAATCTTCGAGCCAGTCGGCGTTGTCGGCGACAAACGCGCCGAACTCCTCCCGCAGCGCAGGGGAGACGCGCTGGTCGAACTGCGCGGCGACGCGGCCCAACAGCGGCATCTTCCAGTTGTAGATCGTGCCGAAATCGACGCGGTCGCGCGGCATGGGCGGTGCGCTGTCGAGTTCCCACTGGTCGAGCAGCCCCATCTCCACCAGCGCCTCGAGGCTGATCAGGTACGGGTTGCCGGCAAAGGTGCTGAAGCTCTGATAGGGGCTGTCGCCGTAGCTGGTGGGGCCGAGGGGCAGCACCTGCCAGAGCGTCTGGCCGGTTTCAGCCAGAAAGTTGACCCAATCGTAGGCGTCCTGATTGAGCGTGCCAATGCCGTAACGGCCCGGCAGCGAGGTGATGTGGAGCAGAACTCCACTGCGGCGGACATCTGTCATTTGAACTATTCCTCCTGGGTTGTTTTCGTCGGAAGCGTGTCAACGCATAAATTGCTGTAGTTCAGGCTGGTAGTTCTGGGTGACGACATAGACCCCGGCGACAAACAGGCCAAAGCAGAAGAGCACCC
>JAPKMV010000146.1 GCA_026645635.1 Caldilineaceae bacterium | reverse complement strand
TCCGCCAAATCCGCGGTCTATCTCTTCCTCCCCTGCGCCAGCATGTAGAGCACCAGTCCGAGCACGGTGAGCGCAATGCCAACCAGGCTCAACCAGCCGGGCAGCACTGCGCCCAGCAAGATCATCTCGCCCAGCAGCGAAAAGATCACCTCTGCGGCCTGGGTTGCATCCACGGCGGCCAGTTCGTAGGCGCTGCGCGCCAGGTGCCGCGCCGAGACGAAGAGGGTCGTCGCCACGATGCCGGAAAAGAGCGCAACCCCGGCGGTCATCAGCCACTGGCCGGAGGAGGGCGGCGGCGGCTGTGTCACCATCACCACGACCAACCAGAAGGGCAGCGAACCCAGCGTCAGCAGCAGCACGCGGCCAAAGGCGTCGTCCATGGCCGGGCCGGCGATGCGCGGGATGCGATGCGCGGCGCCCGTGCGCGCCTCCCAGACCAGTTGCAGCCCGGCGGGATAGGCAACGGCGGCGATCAGCACCGGCACGGCGCCCAGCGCGACCGTCTGCCAGTCGGTGGCGCTAGCCTGCGCCAGGTTGACCAGGACGATGCCGGCGAAGATCAGCAGCGTAAAGGCCACCCCGCGCCAGGGCACGCGGCGGCCATAGGCCAGCAGCACCAGCGGCGACGCCAGGATCGTGAGCTGCCAGGTGGTCGCCACCACCCAACTGGGTGCATAGGAGGCCGCAAAGGAGATGCCCGCATAGAAGATGCCAAAGGCCACCGTGCCGGCCAGCAGCCAGAAGCGCCAGAATTGGCGAAACAGAACATAGACATTGCGCAAAATGGCGCCGCGCCCGGTGAGCGCCATGCCGGCGACCAGAAAGACCGTCATCCACACATAGCGCAGGCTGGCCGACCAGACCCAACTCCCGCCTTCCAGACTCATGGCGCGGTTGAGCACGAAGGTGCTGCTGAAGAAGAGCGCGGCCAGCACGCCGATGCCGATCAGCCGGGTCATGGAGCAGGCGCCGTTTCGTGCTGCTGCTGTTTGAGATGGGTCCAGGGCTGCCAGTCTTCCGCGCGCCAGGGGCCGCCTTTGGCCGCAGGCACGGGGCGCAGCGCGTTGTCGCCGTAGCGGAAGGCCCAGCCCGTATCACACGCCTGGCAGGCGAGACAGCCCGCGCTGTCCGGCGGACAGCTCAACCCGGTCTTGCTCTGGCTGGCCAGCCGCAGTTCGTAATGAAAGAAGTTCTCGCTGACACCGCTCTCCACCACATCCCAGGGCAGCGGGTCGCCCACGGCCCACGCGCCGGTGTAGTGCTCCTTCCCCAGTCCCAGATCCGCCATCGCCTGAAAGAAGCTGCGCACCGTGAGGCCCCCCGACGGGATCGCCAGCAGCACATCGGCCAGACGGCGGTCGCCGCGGCTGAGCACCGCCTGCACCTCCGCCCATTCCGGCGCATCGGCGCGCACATCGACGCCGTGGCGGGCCAGGCTCTGATGAATCAGCTTCTGGCGCCGGCGGATCACATCCGACGGCGTCATGCCCTCCCACTGGAAAGGCGTGTGTGCCTTGGGCACAAAGGGCGTGGCGTTGATGGCGATGCGACGTTTGAAGCGCTGGCGCGCGGCCAGCACAAAGTCGATCAGCGCCTGGATGTCGTCCTCTTGTTCTGTAGGATGGCCGACCATGAAGTAGAGTTTGAGCTGCGGAAAGTTGAGTTCCTGCGCCAGGCTGATGGCGCGCATCATCTGTTCTTCGGTCTGCGTCTTGTTGATCACGTTGCGCAGACGCTGGCTGCCCGCCTCCGGCGCCACGGTGAGATTCTGGGCGCCGGTCTCCGCCAACGCCTTGATCAGCGGGACGCTGATCGGGTCCATGCGCATGGAACTGGCGCTGAGCCGCACGCCCATACGCTGCAACTCCGTAGCCAGTTCGTCGATCTGCGTGTGGTCGCTCACTGCGGCGCTGACCAGGCCGACCTTGCGCACGCCCTGGGCGACGGCTGCTTCCGCCGAGGCGAGCAGGCGCTCTAGCGGCTGCTCGCGCGCCGGGCGGTAGACGTAGCCGGCCAGACAGAAACGGCAGCCGCGGCCACAGCCGCGGGCAATCTCCATCAGGTGCATGTTGTTGAATTCGGTGTCGGGCGTGTAGAGCGTGCTGCTTGTGTCGTAGTCGGGCAGGTTGCGCACCCAGAGCCGCGACACCTTGCGGAAGTACGGGTGATTGCGGTTGGATGGGCGCAGATGCGGTACGTACCAGCCCGATGTGCCGTTCAGCGTGTGCAGCAGCGCGTCACGGTCCTCATCGATGGCTTCGCGGCAGAGTTCGATGAAGCGGGGCACAGCCTCCTCGCCCTCGCCGATCAAGATCGCATCGAAGAAAGGCGCCACCGGCTCCGGGTTCATGGTCACGCCCGGCCCGCCGGCGATGAGCAGCGGCCACGGGCGCCCGTTCCACTGCGTAGACCGCTGGCGGTCGGCGGCCAGCGGCGGGATGCCCGCCTGGCGCAGCAGTTCGACGACGTTGAAGTAGTCCATCTCCCACGAAATCGTGAAGGCCCACACATCGAAGTCCGCGGCCTCGCGGTCGCCTTCCAGTGAGAGCAGCGGTTTGCCTGCCTGCGCCGCGCCCTTCTCCCAGAAGATGCGTTCGCAGACCACATCCGGCTCGGCGTTGAAGGTGCGGTAGAGCAGTTGCAGGGCGAGGCTGCTCATCCCCACGTAGTAGGTGTTGGGCATGGTCAGAGCGACGGCCATGCGCCCGCCCCAGTCCTTGTAGACGGCGCCGCTTTCGTCAGGCAGCGGCGTGCTGCGATGGCGCGCATCGCTGCGCGGGATGGTGTTCGATTGGGATGAGCGCGCCTGCGGCGCACGGCTTGCGGTTTTTGCCATGTGGGGGATTATAGTCTGGCGTAGGTGCGGTTTGCAACCGCGCGGGGCTGCGGGGGTCTTGTTCGAGTTTGGGGCGAAAGTGCCACCAACCCCCTGCTATACTTCGAGCGGGCCTAGGGCGCGTTTCCGTCACCCTCTCACCCTCTCACCCTCTCACTCTCTCACGCTCTCACCTTGTCGAATATATTCAGGCGGTGGTGCGGGCATCGACAGAAAACTGGCCATGCAAATAAGGGATCTGGATACCCTGTTGGGTCAGCGCGTCGCGCACCATTTGGTACAACTCTGCTTTGACGCGGAACGAGTCGCCGAATTCGGTCACGAAGCCAAAGACGGTGAAGTTGATGCTGTACGCCCCCATCTCAGTCAGTACGACACCCGGCTCGGGATCGGTCAAGATCAGGGGATGGCGGGTCACTGTCGCCAGCAGGATCTCATTGATTTTGTCGATGTCACTGTCGTAGGCGACGCCCACGTTCAGCGCCACGCGCGCCATCCGGTCGGAATAGGTGAGCGCGATCAACGGTTTGGTCATCAACTCTTTGTTGGGCACAAAGACCTCGGCGCGGTCGGCAGTGCGGATCACCGTGGCGCGCATCCCCACCTGGCTGACCACACCGCGCGTCCCCTGGCTCTCGATGATGTCGCCGGGGCGCACGCTGCGCTCAAAGGTGAGGACGATGCCGCTGGCGAAGTTGGCGAAGAGTTCTTGCAGCCCAAAGCCGATGCCGACCGAGAGGCCGGTGGTGATCCAGCCCAACGTGCCCAGGTCGACGCCCAGCACGCCCAGCGCGATGATCGCACCCAACGCCAGAACGGCATAGCGCGCCACGCGGCTGACCGTCTCCAACAGACCCGGCTCGGCATTGTTGCGCGCCAGCACCCGATGGACAGCCGCAAAGATGATCCAACTGACGATGTAGGCAATTAGCCCGATCTGCAGCGCACTGAAGATGCCGCCGAAAGTGATGGCAAACTCCTGGATCGCCATCATGACAAAATCGCCCAGGCCGAGTGTGTCGAAGAAGATGTTGTCGAGGATGAACAGCACCAGCAGGTAGGCAAACGGGCGCAGATAACGGCGGTCGAGTTGTTCGATGCTGCCAGGCGGCAGAAAGGTCAGCCCCAGGCTGAAGATCAGACGATAGCCGAGCACCAGCCAGAGGATCGGCAGGACAGACTGCATGAGGCCATAGGGCCAGCCGTGGTCGGCGAAATAGCCCAGCAGAATCTGAAAGCTCAGCAGCGCCAGGATCGGAAAGAGCACGAAGTTGACGGCGCGCACGAGGCGCAGCAAGCGCTCCTGCCAGCTTTCCGGCGTGGCCGGAATCGCCGCGGCGCCTTCGTCGGCGTCGCCCGGCGTGTGCTGCGCGCGCAATGCACGTTCCCGGCGCACCAGCAGCATGTCCAGCAGGCGCGGCGCCAGCCACGTCACCGTAAGTACGAGGATGATTGCGATCACCTGCCGCTGGACGGCTGGGCGCTGCATGTAGATGTTGGCGAGGGCAAGCTGGTCTTGCACCCATTGCCACAGCGGAGAAATGTCGATATTCATGGTTCAATACTGTCTAGGGCGCACCGTCTGCGCCCGTCACTCCCGGCGTGATGGGCAGGGTCGTCGTGATGGGCAATGCGGTCGAAAGCGTCGCACTGGCCGCGGCTGTGTCGGTCAGGGCCGCGGCGCTCTCCAGCGATGGCGCCTCCTGCGCCGCAAGCTGCTCCACCAACGCAGGCGCCAGCACGAAGCTGGGAAACTGCTGCTGATAGTCGGTCAGGCTGCGGTAGAACTGTTCGACGCTCTCTGTCACCGGCTCGCCCTGGTTGAGCACCTGGTTGAAGAGTGAGCGCAGTTGGTTTGCCACGGCGGGCGGCGCCAGCGAGCTGTTGAAGATCTGCGCGTTCTGCGCCTGCGCCAGAAAGATGCTGGCGGTGGGCCGCCCCGTCAGGTTGACGCCGGCGTTGGTCGGCGCGATCAGGCCCGTGTCGAGCAGACGCTGCTGCGCGTCGGCGCCGATGGCGTAGGCGAGAAAATCGGTGGCCAGGGCGCTCTGGGTTGGGTCAATGTCAGGATTCATGATGATGCTGCCCACGCGCATCAACGGCTCACCGGCGCCCCGCGGCCCTTCGGGCAGGACGATGGCGGCCAGACGATTGCCGCCCAGCCGCGCCCGCAAATCGGTGGCATTCGCCAGATAGCCGAGAAAATAGGCCGACCTGCCCTCGGTAAAGAGTTGTTGCAGCGCTTCGATTCCCGGCTCCAACTGGAGATTGCTCTGGTCGCGGCTCTCCAGCAGCCAGTTCAGCCAATCGCTGACCGCGATTGGGTCGAGGGCAAAGCGCCCTTGCTCGTCGGCGAGTTGCCCGCCGAATGCGCCGATGCCCCAGTATGCGCGGTCAAAGGTGCTGTCCAGCGTGACCGGCATGCCTGCCAGCGCCTGCGAGCGCAGATCGTCCAATGTCACCGCGGGGTCGGCCACCAGGTCGCGGTTGTAGTAGAGCGCGGGCACATCGATGGTAAGCGGCAGGCCGTAGAGACGACCGTTGCTGCGCAGCCCGACCAGCGTCTGGGCGCGCAGGCTTTGCACCGCGTCGTTGGCGATCAGATCGGTCAAGTCCGCGGCCTGGCCGTTCTGAATCAGCGACCACACGTCGCCGTACAGGTCAAAGAGCAAGTCGCTGTCGAAGCGGAAGCGGTTGTCGTCGCTGGACAGGCGAATGGCGGCGGATGGCGGCAGCAGGTTGACCGTGACGGTGATGTCGGGGCAGTAGAGCCGGTAGCCCTGCACCAACGTTTCCAAGATGCGCCCGGTGGCGCCGATCTCGTGAGCCTTGATGGTGAGCGATCCCGGCGCCGGGCAGGTCGCCACCGCCGACGCCTGGGTGGCTCCGGCTACCAACCCCGCAAGCTGGTTGTTCAGCGCCAGCGCGGCGTCGGTGGGGCGCGTCAAGCCCTCGCCGACGCCGTCGAAGGCCGATGCGATCGTCGCCAGCGCGGTGACCGCATCCGTGTTGTTGGGCAGCGCAATGGCAGTGCGCGCCTGTGCGCCGATGGCTGCGACCGCGGGAAACAGGCCAGGCGAGATGCGCGTGGTGATGTTGGCCGGCACGAGCAGCGTATCGCGCATCAGCACGGACTGCTGCTCGGCATTGGTGGCAAAACGGGCGAGTTCGAGGGCAAGCCTGGCCTGCGGCTCCGAAGACATGGCGTTGACCATGAAGCCGTTGGTGCTCAACAAGGGGCCGGCGCTGCCGTTGGGGCCTGCCGGCAGCGGGGCGACGCCCATCGTATCGCCCATTGCCGCGTAGATCTCGGCGAGGTCGCTGGCGCGGCCGACGTAATACGCACCGCGACCGTCAAGAAATGCCTGGCGCAGCGTGGCCTGGTCAGGATCCAACACGAAGCCCGGTGTTTCACGCGCTTGCTGCAGCCAGGTGAGCCAGTTGACAAAGCCGCCCTGGTTGAAGGTGAGGGCGCCGCTCTGCGCGTCGATCAGCGGTGCGCCGAACGCGCGGAAGCCCCACAGCGCATCGCGGAAGCGGCTGTTGAGCAGGACAACTTTGCCGCTGCGGGCATCGGCCGCCAACTGTTCCAGCGTGGCCGCGGGCGTCGGCGTCAGCTCGGTGTTGTAATAGAGCACCTGGGTGTTGAGGTCGAAGGGCAGCCCGTAGAGCGCGCCATCGTAGCGCAGAGTGGTGAGCGCAGATGCCAGATACTGGTTGACCAACTGGTTGTCGACGACGGCGTCCAGCGGACGGATCGCGCCACTGGCAGCCAGCGTGTTGACCGCGTTGCTGCTCGTCAGGATCAGATCCGCGCCCAGACCGGACTGCACCGCGGTCTGGAACTCGGCCAGCAGCGCCTCCTCCGTGGGCAGGCGGCGCAGAATGACCTGCGCGTTCGGGTGGAGCGACTCGAAGCGATCGACTACCGTGGCCAAGGCCATCGCGCGCGCGTCCGGCAGGCTGTGCCAGAGCACCACCGTGCCGCTCAGACGGTCGCTGGCGGGCGCCTCCGTGTCCGGCGCGCAGCCCGTCAGCAGGAGCAGGCAGATGGTCAGGAAAAGCGGGATGTGGCGCCATGCCGCGCCTCGACGGTTGTTGATCATAGCAAGCGCAACCTTAACATAGGCGCTGGGGGTTGACCAATCTCGGCGCGCCAATCAAGCCTCAGAGCTTGTTTGTAACGTCATCCCACTTTGACGCAAAGGCGCAGAGATACGCAGAGAATATCGAGAGAAAGCACAATCGTAGCCAACTCTGTAACCCTCTGCGCGGCTGCGTCTCTGCGTCAGCCTTGCTCCTCTTCAAACAGTCTTTCAGACAAAAGGCGATCCACAGATTGCGCAGATTTCACAGATTGATGGCTCGTGGATCTGGATAATCTGTGGATGGTGCCAGAGTAGTAGCGCTTGTGCGGCGATGCAGTTGTTTGCCGTCCGCCAGGATGCACCGGTTTGCTGATGAAGGCGTCCATCCCCGCCGCCAGACAGGCCTGCTGGTCTTCGCGCGAGGCCGCGGCGGTCATGGCGATGATGGCCGGCTGCTGCTCTGCGGGCAGCCGTGCCCGGATCGCACGCGTCGCCTCCAGACCGTCCATCTCCGGCATCTGGACATCCATCAGCAGGAGATCGTAGGGCTGTCGTTCCACCGCGGCCAATGCCTCGCGCCCGTTGTTGGCCAGGTCCGCATCGTAGCCGAGCCGCTCCAGGATGCGCAGCGCCACCTTCTGATTGATGACGTTGTCCTCCACGACC
>JAPKMV010000145.1 GCA_026645635.1 Caldilineaceae bacterium | reverse complement strand
CGCGCTGCGCTTGCGGCGGCTGCGCTGCGCCCCTCGAGCAGGTCAAGTTGGGCGCGCATCAGCGCAAGGTCGCTGGCGGCGATCTGGGTGGCGGCTGAGTCCCCCGCTGTGACCAGGTTCAGCAGGTGGCGCAAAGCGCTGGGCGCCAGTTCGGCCAGTTGGGCAAAGGCCAGGGCGTAGGCCACTCTGCTGCACAGATTCTCCTGGCGCGCGCTCAGTTCCGGGTCGGCGGCGCTGTCGGCAATTGGCTCGCTCAGCAGCGCCAGCGTTTCATTGCCCAGGGCGATGGCCTGCGCCGGCGTTCCCGCGGACGGCGCCAGTTGCTCCCAGGTAGTTTGCCAGAACGCCAGCACGTCGCGGTCGCCCGCGGCCAGCCGGTGATAGATGGCTTCGCTCAGCCAGCGGCCCAACTGTTGCGGCTGCGCGGCGGCTTGTCGTTCACAGTAGGCTGCGCTGTCGCGGTGCAACTGCTGCAAGACCGGGTGGCGGCTCTTGCGCAGCAGCCGCAGCATCGGCGCCACCACGTCCGGGTGAAAGCGCACGACATCGCTGCCCGCAGGCGACACCCAGGAGTGTTCGCTGGTGAAAGAGGTCAACTCCGCCCATAAGCCGTCGATATCGACCGCTGCGCCCTGCTGTTCCTTGAGGTTGAAGGGCTGGCGTCGCAGCACTTCGGCGTGCAGGGCATCGGCTTGAGGATCGTCCAGCGTCATGGCGCCGGCGGCGACGGCGGCCAGATAGGGCTGCAGCACCGCCGCCAGGTAGTCGCGCGTCAGGTAGCGGGGGACGACGCCGTAGCGCAGCACGAAGCGCACCAGGCGGTGTTCGATGCGGTCGACGACGCGTTCGATCAGATACGCGGTGTCGGCCACCTCGTACTCCAGAATCGTCGCCGCAGTGACATCGGGGGCGTAGGCGACGAGGTCGGCCAGCAGCGAGAGCTTGAAGGGGTTGATGCGCACCGCGTCACTGCCGTCGGCGGGTGGTGCGTCGCTGCTGTCAGCGTCGGTGCGCGCCCGCGCCAGGATGGCCGCAACCAGGTCGTCGTCTGTAATCTGGCGAAAACGGGCGAGATAGGCGCGCGCCTCCTCTGCGGTGAACGCCTCCAGGAGCACGGTGCGCTGCTGGTCGCCGAACATCGTGCGGAAGGCGTTGCGCTGGTCGTCCTCCTCGCCGGGGTCGCCGTGGATCAGGTTGTAGCGCCCGGAGAGGACGACGCGCAGCGCAGGGCAGTGTGCGCGCAGATCGCGCAGCAGCGCAAAGGTTGCGGTCAGGTCGAGGCGGCGCTGGCGCAGGTTCTCCAGCGTATCGAAGATGAAGACGACCGGTTTCTCGCCGCGCGTCTCCGTCAAAATGCTGGCGAAGCGCCGGATCAGCTCGTCGCGCAGCCGTTCCGCTTCCGCCTGCGCGACGGTCTGCGGCGCGCGCACGCGGACGATGTCGCGGGCGTCGGTGGGATGCTGATAGCGGGCAAAGTCGGTGAGCAACTCGCCAAACGGCCGCCCCTCGATCTGTGTATTGATCTCGTTGATGAGGCTGACCAGCATGCGCCAGGGCTGCGCCACGGCCATGTCGGGCATGAGCACGTAGTCGAAATCGACATAGGCCACCGGAATGTGTGCGCGCAGGCAGCGGCGGGCGATGAGGTGGCGGATGTACATGGTTTTGCCGGCGCCGCCCGGCGCAAAGATGTGCAAGATCCAGTACGGTTCTGCGCGGAGGAGGTCGCCCAGCAGCCGGCTGGTCTGGCTGCGCTCGAAGTAGAGCGCCGTGCCGTAGTATTCGTCGGCCCATTGGGTGCGCGCATCGAGGCGAAAGCGGCGGCGATTGACGGCCTCTTTGACGGCGCCGCTGAGGAGTGCGCCGCGTTCGTCGAAGATGCGCAGCAGGGCATGGCAGCGCGGCAGGTCGAAGGTCAGCTCGGCCTTTTGGAAGAGTTCGATGAAACGGCGCAGCGCCGCGCCCTGGTCGGCGGCGATCAGATGATAGAGCTGTTCGTAGTCATCTTTGTCGGCGTAGTAGTCCGCCAGTTGGCGGCTGAAGGTCTGCAAGGCGGGCGTCACCGTGTCGGGCGCGCCGGGGCTGGCTGCCGGGGCGATCCAGGCGGCGGCGAAGATCGGTGGGCGCAGGCTCGCCGCCAGTTGATAGCGCCGCGGCGCCTGCGGCGTGGTTGGCAGCGCTTCGATCAGCGGGTGCGCGGTCAGCGCGGCGAAGCTCTCCGCGGCAAGCGGCAGGTCGGCGGCGAGGATCGCGTCGAACAGCGGCGCAGCGGCGCAGCAGGGTGCGCAGCGGTTCGGGCGTCATGGCAGTGGGGTCGGCCAGCAGACGCTGCAACTCCTCCGGTGTCGTGGGCAGGGTCACGGCTGGTGCGGCGTGCATGGCAACCTCACTGTAACCCCAGCAGCGTGAAGGCGCCGCGGCGGAGTGCATCCAGCTCGTCGGGCGTCCAACTGGCGGCGTCGAGTCGCTGGGCTTTCACCTGCACCAACGTGCGGATGATGTCCTCGCCGACGGTGGCGTCCAGGTAGCGGAGCATGTATTGAAAGGCAAGCTCGTTCCACGCCTGGAGCGGGAAGCGAGGCAGATCGATGCGCTCTACGAGATCGCCGAAATCGGCCAATTGGAAGGCGGTGAAATCTTCCGGGCGGAGCAGCAGCACGATGTGGAGCCTGGCCGCGTCGTTCATCAGGTGCTCACGCAGAAAGTGCTGGCGCAGGATGCGAAACTCGCTGGCAGGCACCGTGTAGAGATGGTCGAGCACGAGCAACATACGCGGCTTGGCGCTCGCGGTGATAGCCTGGTCGAGTCCCTGGCGGTAGGCGCCGAAGAGTTTCTGCAGGTTGGCGGGCTGGCGCACCACATCGGGCGGCGACGCGCCGGGCGCCAGCGGCCCTGCAAGCTGCGCCAGCAACTGGTCGAAGTCCGCAAACGCGTCGTCGGGCAGCGCTTCCACGAGGAGAGGGTCGGCGGTCTCATCGCCGCCACCGTTGGCGCTGGCGCTCAGCGGCGAACCGCTGCGCAGCAGTTGCAGCACGCGCAAAAAGTTCTGCTCGCGCTCCTGTACTAAATTGACATAACGAATCGACCAATCGGTGAGCGCACAGCGCACCAGGAGCAGTTGCGCCAGCGCGGTCTTGCCGACCTTGCTTTCGCCGACAATGGCGACCAGCCGCGGCTCGTCTTCGCGGCGGACGCTCTGCCAGGTGGCGCGGCGCTCCGGCACGCGATTGATGAAATTGTTGACCTTGTGCAGCGCGCTGGCCAGGTGCAGCTTGACGAATTTGCGCTGCCGGGCGGGGACGCCGCCGTCCAACGAGAGCACGGCCGCCGGCAGCGTCTGCACTTGCAGGCAGAGCGCGCCCCATTCCCGGCGCTTCAGGCTGCCGCCGTTTTCCTGGTCGATGCGCTGACGCGCAAGAGCCGCAGCCACATCGACGGGTTTGCCCTCGGCCAGGGCCGCGTAGAAGGCGGTTGCCGCCAGGTGCGCGTCGGCGCCGGTGACCTCGGCGCGCATGCTGACCACCGCGGCCACGCCGCACTTGAGAAAGGCGTCGGCGACGGTCCACAGGCCGTTCATGCCCGCGGCGCTGGTGCGGCAGGCGTTGAGAAAGACCAGGCGCAGGCCGCGCACCTGGCTGAGATCGTTGCGGATGTCGGTGGCGGTCCACGCCTGTTTGGCGCCGGGCGTGTCGCTGTCCAGTTCGAGATAGGCGTCGCTCTCTGCATCGCCTTCGTCGACGGCGCCGCCGTGGCCGATGAAGTGGAGAATGTGGGGCTGGAAGCTGCGAATCTCCGCCACCAGGTCGGCGCGGCGCGGGCGGCGGCGCACCAGCAGGTCGACGTCCGCCTCGCGACCGGCCAGGTTGCGCCAGATGCGTTCCACTTCGGGCTGGGGCAGGGCGTCCTTGTCATCCTCGCGCGCGCCCACGACCACCAACATGCGCACCGGCCACTCGGTCGCTGCGGGCGGCAGCGCAGGGTCGAGATGGCCGCGGGAGATGGGCCGCTCCGTGTCGAGAAAGAGCGCGCGGTGGTCGCCGTCATGCCAGAGCAGTTCCCACGGCAGGCGGCGCAGCAGGGGCGGCTCGATATCGAAGAGGACATTGGTGGCGGGCGGCAGCGCCGCAAGCGCGGTTCCCACCTCGGCGAGCAGCGTCTGCAACTGCACGCCGATGGTGCGGATCACCTCGTCCTGGCCTTGGGCTGTGGCGAAGCGGTCGACCAGCGCCGCGGCGGTGAGCGCATTGGCCATGCCCGGCGGCTCCAGGGTAAGCGGGCAGGTGGCCGCGGCCAACGGCTGTTCCTGGCCGGCTTCGTCGCGCAGCGTCAGGGTGATCGCATATTCTTCGGCGCCGGCGGCGGGCGTTGCAATGCGCAGGATGGCCGTGTTCATGGCAAAGATGGCTGCCTCGTGTGCGAGAGTGGGCGGACTGCTGCCGGTCTGACTATGTGTGCACATAGTAGCACAGCGCCGCGGCTGCGACAACCGACATGCATGTGCTTGACAGTGGATGTCTGTCTCGCTATGCTTTTGCCATGCCCATACCCACTGTCGCCGATATCGACCGCATCGCCGCCCGCGCCGACCCGGTGGTGCGCAACTTGCAGATCACTCAGTGTTACTACGAACTGTCGGCGCGGCTGATTGAACGCACTGGGCCGGCGGCGAACTGGTGCACCTACGCCACCTGGGCCTCGAAGCAGGCGGGGCAGACTATCCGCAAAGATGACCTGGGGCAGACGCTCAAGCGCGTCGTCACCAGCCCGCCGGCGCTGAACAACGTCGGCCCGATGCCCGGCGCCCTTGCCGCACCTGCAGCGCCGGACGATCCTACAGCAGCCGCAGCGAACGCAACCTTGTGGGAATTGCTCGACCCGACCGCACCCTTCGACCGCGCCAGCGAGGCTGTAGCGCGGGGCAATCGCAAGGTTTTCGCCGAGATTGGGCGCATCTTTGCCGCTTTTGCCGCCACCTGCCTGGACGATGCGACGCCGGATGAGGTCAAGATCGCGGCGTTCTGCGCCGAACTGCGCCCCGGCCCGCCGCCCGACGGCCAGGAATATCTGCGCCGCGCCTTTGCCCGCTATTACGCCGCGCTCTTTACCGCCGATGCCAAAGCCCGCGCCGAGCATCTGTTCTTTGCCAATCTCGCCATCGGCTTCCACGAACAGACGCGCCTTCAGCCGGAGATCGTGGCTGCGCTGGACGCGCCGATCCCGGATGCATCGCGCGTGGCGCTGCAACTCGGCGCAGCGTTGCTGCCCTACCCGCGGCTGGTGGCGCTGCCCTGGCTCTACCTGCGTCGGCTGCTGGGACGGCCGCTGCTGGTGGAGCAGATTGCAGCGGCCGCAGTGGCGCGGGCGCGATCCGCCGCGCACGTGATCGTCACCGAGCATTTGATGACGATCACGCTGGCCGGGGGCGCGTATCTGCGGCTGGGGCGCGACCTGAAGGCGCCATACCCCGCCACACTGGCGCGCATCGACGACGCCGAACTCGCAGCGCTGCTGGCCACCGTCGACCCGACGCCCGATGCTGTGACGGCCAGCGGCGCGGACGACTGGGGTGACCTCGCCGAGCGGCTGCACTTCATCGCCGACATGTTTCGTTGTTATCAGGAATCGCCCTTGCTGCTTGAACCGCCGTTTGCCCCCGATCAGGTGGCCGTGCTCGGCACTGGGCAGGTGCCAATAGGAGCGTTGTAAACTGAGCTATTTCTGTCGCCTATGCGTCGGCAGGCTTATCTTCGTTTGCACCGAGTGCAAAGCACATTGCCCGGTCTACCGCCTGCATTTTCTCCGGCGAGAGTGTGGTGATACGGCGTCCCAGCTTGTTCTTTGCAACGGTCTGCACATGGTGGAAATTGACGGCACAGTCGTTTGCCATGCCATCTTCGACGCCAAGTTTCACTTCGGAAGGGATGCCACGAATCGTGGATGTGATCGGGGCAATGGTGACGTCGTGAAGGAAAGGAATGACAGCACTGCGCGTTAAGATCAGAACCGGGCGGCGCTTGTCCGGCGGCTGGAATTCATACCAGCGCACCTCGCCACGCGTCATGAATCACCCCAGGACTGTTCATCCGCCCAAACGTCAAATTCACCTGGTTCGACAGGTTGGCGTTTGTACGCTTCAATCTCCAAACGTTCCAGATCGGTTGACGTCCATTCACTCAACACGCGCTTGAGTGCATTCTGCACATATTCACTTGGCGCCATGCCAAGCAGTTTTGATCGTTGTTCGATCTGTTGGAGCAGTGTGTCGCTCAATGTCACTTGCAAAGTTCTCAGCATGGCTAGACCTCCTGAAGCCCAGTATAGCGATTTGAGATCAGAGACGCAACTGCAATGTTCCTACTTTCCATGTTCTCTCCGTGAGTCCTCTGTGCCCTCTGTGTAGCTGCAATTGCCCGCATTTGCGGTCTCGTGCCCCCGCCATCACGGCGCCACAGCATGGTCATGGTATCATGGGTGCATGGACGGGACGCAGACGGAGCGCTGGGCGCAGGGATGGCTGTGGGAGCGGGCGGAGCAGGTGGCGCAGCAGGCGTTGGCCACCGGGGCGCTGCAGCCGATCCACACATTGATCACCCATCTGCCCGCAGGCGCTGCCGAGTTCTTGGTTCATCAACTGGACGGTGACGGCGGCGCCCGTGCGCTCGACAAGAAACTGACGCGCAGCCCCTTTGCCGACAACCACGATTACCGCGCCTTCAACCCGTTCCTGCCCTACGAGCCGGCGCTCTTTGTGGCCGACATCGCACCGACGCACCTGGCGCTGCTGAACAAGTATCCCGTCATGCGCCAGCATCTGCTGGTGGTGACCCGCGCCTTCGAGGAGCAGGACGCTGCGCTGACGCTGGCCGATTTTGCTGCGCTCTGGACGTGCATGGGCGTAGGTGGGACGCTCGGCTTCTATAACGGCGGCAAGGTCGCCGGCGCCAGCCAACGGCACAAGCACCTTCAGGTCGTGCCGCTGCCGCTGGACCCGACCGGCGTGGCCGTGCCGAGTGAAGCCCTGCTGGGGCCGCCGCAGGAGCCGGGCCGGCTTTGCACCGCCGCGGCGCTGCCCTTCCGCCACGCCCTGGTCTGGTTCGATCCTGCGGCGCTGGTCGCCGATCCGGGTGCGCCAGCCTATTTGCTGGATGCCTACCGCGCGCTGCTCACGGCGTGTGCGGCGTGGGACGGCGACAGGCCGCGGCCTTACAATCTGCTGCTGACCCACCGCTGGATGCTGCTGGCGCTGCGCAGCCAGGAACGGTGCGACGGCATCGGCGTGAATGGGCTGGGCTTTGCCGGCTCGCTGCTGGTGCGCAATGCGGCGGAACTGGCGCACCTGCGCAGGCTGGGGCCGCTGGAAGTGCTGCGACGGGTGTGTAGCGCGACTGATCTGGAAGGGAAGGTGGGAATAGACCGCGGATGACGCGGATTTGGCGGATTCTCGCGGATTCCTCTGCATTATCCGCGCAAATCCGCCTAATCCGCCAAATCCGCGGTCTATTCCAACCCACATTACGAGCATAGCGACGGAAGACGAACAATGACCGATCTAGACTTCTCAATCGACAAGCTGGGCGCGGCGCGCTACGCCAGCCCGATGG
>JAPKMV010000144.1 GCA_026645635.1 Caldilineaceae bacterium | reverse complement strand
GAGAACCCGGTGGCGGTGGTGCGTTGGGCTGCCGCCGAGGACGCCACACCCGAGGAAGTCGAGGTCTTCTTCTACAGCGACGGCGACCCGACGCTGGCGGTCCAGTTGCCCGACGGGAGCTTCCTCTGCAACGACGACGCCCACGACAATCTGCTCGACCCGCAGGTGTTCATCCCCACGCCGGCCAGCGGCGAGTACAAGATCTGGGTGGGCAGCTACGACGAAAACCAGTTGATCCTGCTGGTCATTTCCGCCAACACCGACACCAACCTGGGCAATTTTGACCCCGGCGCGCTGATCAAGCGCACGCCAATCAGCGACGTTGCCGCAGAGCCGATCCAGGCCGAGGAAGCCACCGCCGCCGAAGCGCTGATCGCCGCCGCGGACATCACGCCCGACGGTGTGCTGGCCGACGGCGACACGCTGACCGCCGACGTGACGAGTGAAGGGCTGCTGCCCGCTGCGCTCTTCAGCCACGACGATGTCGTCTGTTCCGGGCTGGTCACCGCCGAACCGAATTACATCGTCCGGCTCGACGCAGACGTTTCAAACCTGCGCATCTTCTTCGAGGGCGACGCCGATGCATCGCTGGTGGTGCTGTCACGGGATGCCGGCTTCTCTTGCAACGACGAAGCGGTGGCTGGCGAGAACGCCAACCCGCAGATCGACATTGCCGCTGCGACGGCAGGTCTCTACGGCGTGTGGGTGGGCCGCTTCGACCCGGAGAACGCGATCACCGGCACGCTGACGCTGCACGCCGGCGACGATGAAACGCCGGATCTGCTGGCGCCGGTTGTTGCACCACCGGCCGAAGAATGACCCATTCTTTTGACCTACAGCGAACCTGATCTTGGGGGAACAGCAGATGGCTGACAACGACAACGACGAAGAACGCGATCTGAGGGGCGTCTATGGCGCGATCCAATCCGGTATCTGGCTGATCGGCCTGGCGATCCTGTTTTGGCAGGGATCATTCTGGCCGGGCATCCTGATCCTGGTGGCGATCAGCGGCATCACCCAGGCCGTCTTGCAGAGCATGGCGAAACGCCAGGAGAGTGTGGCGCAAACAGCGGACGCCGCGCGTGCCGCGGCGATGGCTGTCCCGCCCACTTGCCCGACCTGCGGCGCGGCCATCAGTGCGAGTTCCGTCACCTGGATCGGCCCGACTGCTGCCCAATGTCCTTACTGCAAGAGCGCTATTCCGCTGAAAAACGGCATTCCATCGGCAAAGGAGTAACCTACTTATGAAGCGAATCATCCACATCGTCCTGCTGCTGGCGCTCATGCTCACTGCGGTGGGCGGCGCCACGCCAGCCGTCGCGCAGAGCAACAATCAATGGACGGTGCAGTACTTCAACAACAACGGGTGGCAGGGCGCGCCCGTCTACACCCAGTTCACCAACCTGGTTAATTTCAACTGGGGCAGCGACACGTCGCCGGCGCCCGGCGTGCCGAACCAGAACTGGACGGCGACACTCTCCACCTCCGCCTTCTTCTACGCCGGCATCTACGAATTCCAAATCACGGCCGACGACGAATTCCAACTGACCGTGAACGGCGTTGTGCAGGGGAGCACCATCGGCCAGGGGTTGAGCGGCAAGACCCAGGTCTACAACATTCCCTTCAACCAGGGCAACAGCTCGGTCGTGATTCAGTTCCGGCAGTTCACCGGCCCGGCCTACCTCTTCGTCAACTGGACGCTGGCCAAGGGGCCGACGCCACCACCGCCCCCACCGCCTGCGCCGCCGGCTCCGCCCGACCCCAATTCAGGAGCGCCGCAGCCGTTCCCGCCGCCGGGCAGCCTCACGACCCAGTTTGGCGACTACACGCGCTGCGCCCAGCAGAATATCCACCAGTCCAACTGCTTCGTCTCCAACGGCGCCTGGAACGCACCCAACATGGGTTCGATTCAGATGGAGCCGATCATCGTGCGTTGGACGAACTGCACGGCGGATTCGGTGCAGAACATTCAACTCTACACCAACCGCCCGGCGCAGAATTCTGCATGCTCTAAGACTGAGGCGGGCTGGTTCGCCCGGTGATCGATAGACCGCGGAGTTGGCGGATGGGGCGGATTTACGCGGATTTTCTTATCCGCGCACATCCGCCTAATCTGCCAAATCCGCGGTCTATTTAGCTGAGACGTGGTCATAAATCATGCGGCCCTCAGAAGAGGCTTGATGCCGACGCCAACGGGCCTCTGATGTTGGATCTGGTAGAGCAAAACAACTTGATACAGAAAGACGGCGCCAAGAACGAAGAGTTGGGTGCGTTTGAGGCCTTTGACCGGCACTTGACCGCCCCATTCAAAGATGTTTTTGAAGAGACCATTGAATGGCTCAATTGCTTTGGAGCGTAGGCGATGAAAGACCTTGCGCACCTCGACACCCGGATCGGCGTGCGGATACTTGCCACGACGGGTTGCGACCAGTAAGCGATCATGGAACTCACACTCGCTGCGGAGCAGCGGGTCGTTGTAGTGGGTGTCGCCCAAGATGAAACGAACTTCTGGTGGTAATTCGTGCAGCAACATTAACGCCTTATCTGGATCGGCCACATTTGCAGGCGTGAGTTCAGCCGCTAACGGAATCCAGACGGCAGAAACGGTGCAGGCCAGATGGAGTTTCCAGCCATACCACCAGCCATGATAGCCGGACTTGGACCAGTGCGCTTCGGTGTCGATAGTCGAATGAGGCACGACGCCCTGCTCACGATCTTTCTTATGCCAGACGCCGCCTTTGGCGCGCAGCGCTGTGCTATCCAGTGCAACCGCTCGCCCACCACGGGCCCATGGTTGCAGCAGTACCACAAGCTGACGGCCCAAGCATCCGATGAGACCAGGCAATCTATCGGGCAACTTTGCTAACCGCCGTTCCCATGTCCGTCGCGACGGAAACCGCCCTGCTTCGGTGAGCAACTCCCGCAGTTGGCAGGTCAGGTCGGTATCTTGCTGCAGAAATGCCAGCAGACTGTACGCTGTGTATAGACGTCGGATGATCATGATGACCAATGCTTTGACAATCAATCGCTCCGAATACACGCTAGGCCGACCGCGCCCGCGTTGCGCCGCTTCCTGTGGCCACGGAATCCCGTCGATCAACTTCAACAAGATGACAAGAAGTGGTTCTCGATGTAGCATGTCGTTGCCTCCTGGTGTAGACCGGTTTAGCAACTACTATGCTACGGAGGTAGCCGCACTTTGACTACTTCAGGGTGCGGCTTTTTCCCTTTTTCGATTTATGACCACGTCTCAACTAACTATGCAAATCAACTGGCAAGGGGTTTTTCCAGCCGCGACAACCCATTTTCACGCCGATCAGTCACTCGATCTGGCCAACACGCTGCAGCACAATGAGGTGATGATCGAGGCCGGGATTCACGGCCTGGTCATGTTGGGGACGGTCGGTGAGAATTGCTCACTGACCTACAACGAGAAGTTGGCGGTGCTGCGCGCCACGGTCGAACAGGTCAACGGCCGTATTCCTGTGCTGACCGGGGTTGCCGAGTGCACCACGGCCCTGGCCTGCCGCTTTGCCGCAGACGCCGCCAAGATCGGGGTGGACGGTCTCATGCTCTTGCCGGCCATGGTCTACAAGGCCGACGCCCGCGAAACGATGGCGCACTTTCGCACGGTGGCGCGCACCACTGACCTGCCCATCCTGTGCTACAACAATCCTGTGGCCTATGGCGTCGATATCACGCCGGCCATGTTTGCCGAACTGGCCGACGAACCGACGCTGGTAGCGATCAAGGAGTCTTCGGAGAACGTGCGGCGCATCACCGATATCAAGAACGCCTGCGGCGACCGCTATGCCATCTTCTGCGGCGTCGACGATCTGATCCTGGAGAGCATGGTCGTGGGCGCGGTGGGGTGGGTCGCTGGCCTGGTCAACGCCTTCCCGCACGAGAACCGCCTCCTGTGGGATTTAGCCAGCCGCGGCGACTACGCGGCTGCCCTCGCCATCTATCGGTGGTATATGCCCCTCCTGCACCTCGACACGCACACCAAGTTGGTGCAGTACATCAAGCTGGCCGAAGCCGAATGCGGGCTTGGCTCCGAGATGGTGCGGGCGCCCCGTTTGCCGCTGGCCGGAGAAGAACGGGAGCGCATCTTGCGCGTCATTCGCCAGGCCATCGCCACCCGTCCAACCGTCGTCACGTAACCTATTTACTGGAGGCACAATCAACCATGAAAATCAGCAAAATTTCGGTCTACCAGGTCGACCTGCCGCTCCATGAAGGCAGCTACAAGTGGTCCGGCGGCAAATCGGTCTCAGTCTTCGACAGCACGGTGGTGCGCATCGACACCGACGAGGGGGTGGTCGGCTATGGCGAAGTCTGCCCGCTGGGGCCATTCTATCTGCCCGCCTATGCCGCGGGCTGCCGCGCCGGCCTCAAAGAGCTGGCGCCCCATTTGATCGGCGCCGATCCGCTGCAACTGGACAAACTGAACCGGTGGATGGATGCGGTGTTGAAGGGGCACCCCTATGTCAAATCGGGGATCGACATGGCGTGCTGGGATATTCTCGGCCAGGTGAGCGGGCAACCGGTTTGCACGCTGCTTGGTGGCCGCTACGGTGACGATTTCACGCTCTACCGGGCCATTTCCCAGGAGGCGCCGGAAGCGATGGCTGGCCGCGTGGCCGGCTATCGGGACGAAGGTTATCGCCGCTTTCAACTCAAGGTCGGGGGCGACCCGAATGTCGATATTGCGCGCATCCATGCCGTCGCAGCCGAGTTGCAGCCGGGCGACAAGCTGGTGGCCGACGCCAACACCGGCTGGCTCATGCATGAGGCCATGCGCGTCGTGCGCGCCGTGCGCGATGTGGATGTTTACATCGAGCAGCCCTGCCTGAGCTATGAGGAGTGCCTGGCCATCCGCCGGGCCACCGACCATCCGTTTGTCCTCGACGAAGTCATCGACGGCATCGACATGCTGCTGCGCGGCCGCGCCGACCTGGCGATGGATGTGGTCAACATCAAGATCAGCAAATTCGGCGGCCTGACCAAGGCGCGCCAGGCGCGCGATCTCTGCGTCGCGCTGGGCATCGGCATGACCATCGAAGACAGTTGGGGCGGTGACATCACGACCGCCGCCATTGCCCACCTGGCGCACAGCACCCCCACCGAGTTCCTCTTCACCGCCACCGACTTCAACAGCTACGTGACGGTCAGCACGGCGGAGGGCGCGCCGCAGCGGGTCAACGGGCGGATGGCTGCTTCGACGGCGCCCGGTCTTGGCATTCAGCCGCGCCTGGATGTGCTGGGCGCGCCGCTCTTCGTGATTGACTGAGAAGCTATTTGAGATGCTTTTGACGCAGAGGCGCGGAGGCGCAGAGGCTCGCAGAGGAAAAGCAGGGGAGTTCTAAACGCACATACCGTAGAATCCAGTAGTTTTTGTGACGACGCAAACACTATCCGCAGATGATGCAGACTGGATGTCTGCCATCTGCGAGAATCTGCGCCATCTGCGGATGACAGAATCACAAATTGAACCGAATGTTCACCACGTCTCCATCCTGCACCACGTACTCCTTGCCTTCCAGGCGAAACTTGCCATGTTTCTTGACCTCGGCCAGGCTGCCCGCGGCGATCAGTTCATCGTAGCTCACCGTTTCAGCGCGGATGAAGCCCTTGCGCAGGTCGCTGTGAATGACGCCGGCCGCTTCTGGCGCCGTCGCACCAACTGCCACCGTCCACGCGCGCACTTCGTCTTCGCCGACGGTGAAGAAGCTCTGCAGACCCAACATGTTGTAGCAGAAGCGAATGGCCCGGCTCAGCCCCGGCTCGGCGATGCCGAAGTCGGCCAGAAACTCGGCCGCGTCTGCGGGCGCCATCTGCGCGATCTCGGCTTCCAGCCGGCCGCGCAGGAGAAAGGTGCGGTCGTCGAGCAGATCGGCGTAGTCGGCCTCGTTGGCGTCGTCGCCGGCATTGATGACGCGCAGCATGGGTTTGAGCGAGAGCAAGCCGAACCCGCCCAGCATCTTGAGTTCGTCATCGCTCAACTCCAGGGCGCGCAGCGGCGTCTCTTCATTCAGCGCAGTCATCAGCCGCTGCAAGAGCAACTCCTCGATGGCCATGCGTTTGCGCTCCTCCGGCGTCCCCCGGTTCTTCTGCCCAACCAGGCGCTCAAGGCGGCGGTCGATGATGGTCATGTCGTTGAGGATCAGCTCGCTCTCCATAGTGAAGAGATCGCGTGCCGGGTTGATGCTTTCGTCGGGATGCAACACGTTCTCATCCTCGAAGGCGCGCACGACCAGGAGCAATGCATCGTTGGCGGCCATGGCGTTGAGCAGCGGCCCCGCGATGCCCGCCTTGGCCGCGCCCTTGCCGAAGCCCGCGATGTCGTTATAGGTGACCTGGGCGTAGGTCGTCTTCTTGGGGTTGAACATCGCCGACAGCCGATCGACGCGCAGGTCGGGCACGTCGACCACTGCCGTGTGGACTTCGACCTGGCCGCTGGAGAAGGCTTCGGTCGCAGTATCGCTGCGGGTGAGAGCGTTGAAGATGGTGGTCTTGCCGCTGTTGGGCAGGCCGATAATACCGATTTGCATGGCTGAGTCCCTCGTGGTTCATTTTTGCATACGGTAATCGCAGATGAGAGAAATGACAAGAATCGACCATGACTGTAGACCCCATCTACCACAAGTTGGGCCTCAGCCGGCGGCTGGCCGCGGCACGTCGATGATGATCTTCACCACCTCGTCCCGGTACGCACAGTTGAGCGCGTAGGCGGCCGGCGTTTCCGCCAGCGGGAAGTGGTGCGAGACGATGCCGTTCAGATCGACCGCGCCGCTCGCCGCCAGTTGGATCGCCCGCGGGTAGACGTGCTTCATGCGCCGCGACAGGCGGATTGTCAACCCTTTGCGCCGCGCCGTGGAGTGCTTCATCTCCAGCTTGTCCGGGCCGGGGATGCCCACCAGCACCAGCCGCCCGCCCAGCCGCGCCATCTCCGCCGCCTGCTGGATCGAGTGATCCGCCCACGCCGCCTCGATGGCCACATCCACCCCGCGACCGCCCGTCGCGGCGCGCACCGCCTGCACCGGGTCAGTTTCGGCGAAGTTCACCGGGATGCCGCCGTAGCGTGCGGCCAGGGCCAGCCGCCACGGGAACTGATCCACGACATAGATCGGCCCTGCGCCTGAGAGCTTGACCAGTTGCAGGATGTAGAGGCCGATCGGCCCCGCACCCAGGATCGCCACGCTGTCGGCCACGCGCAGCCTGGCCAGGTCCACCGCATGGAGCGCCACGCCGAAGGGTTCGAGCATGGCCGCGGCGCTGTCGTCGATGGCGTCGGGCACGGGGAAGCAGCAGTGCGCAGGCATGATCATGTATTCGGCCAGGCTGCCCGGGTCCGGGTAGGTGCCGCAGAAGTGCAGCCGGTGACAGAGGTTCGGGTGGCCCTGTTCGCACATCTCGCAGCGGCCGCAGCGCCTCCACCACGCCGGCGAACTCGTGCCCCAGGATCAGCGGCGTCTCCACCACCGTGTCGCCGATGCGGGCGTCCTCGTAGGTGTGCAGGTCGCTGCCGCAGATGCCCACCGCGGTGATGCGCAGCAGCGCCATCTCCGGCCCCGGCGCTGCCGGCCGTGCGATCTCCTCCACGCGCAAATCGCGCGGCCCATGCAGCCGCACTGCGGTCATCTTCGCCGCCTTGCCCCCCTTCACAGTGAGTACGTTCAACTTTGTCATCATTCCCCCTTTT
>JAPKMV010000143.1 GCA_026645635.1 Caldilineaceae bacterium | reverse complement strand
GAGCGAGATGCCATCTCGCTCAACGACGAACCTGCGGAGCGAGAAAACATCTCGCTCTACAATCAGGAAAATCCGCGTGAATCCGCCGCATCCGCCAAATCCGCGGTCTATCCAATCCTCACCGCGCGCCGAACCATCCTGACGCGCTACCTCGCCCAATCCGGCCCCGTCACCATCGCTGCCATCCGGGCGCGCTACGCCTTCCCCCTCGACTGGCTGCAAGCCGAATTGGATCGCCTCGTCGATGCGCGCGAACTCGCTCACGGCCGTTTCACCCCCAACGCACCCGCCGCAGACGCCGAGTTCGTCGACCGCCGCACCCTGGAGCAGATGCACCGCCGCACGCTGACGATTCTGCGCCATGAAGTGCGTCCTGTGCCCTTCACCGTCTACGCCGATTTCCTGGCGCACTGGCAGCATCTCCATCCGGCGACGCGGCTCAACGGCGGCGGTGCGCTGCTGCAAGCGCTTCAGCAACTGCGCGCCGCACCCATCGTCGGGCGCATCTGGGAGCGCGACGTGCTGCCGCTGCGTCTGGCGCGCTACGACCCGGCGGAACTGGCTGCGCTCTGCCAGAGCGGCGAGCTGGTCTGGGTTGGGGCCGGCGGCGTCGATCCGCGACGTGCGCGCGTGCGGTTCCTTTTCCGCGGCGAGGGCAGCGCCTATCTGGAAGCGCCGCCCGCCGAGTTGAGCGAGTACAGCGCCGACGCGCAGGCCGTCTACGCGTTCCTCAAAAGCGAGGGGGCGCTCTTTCAAACGGAACTGGCTGCCGGCGTCGGGCTGAGCGACGCGGCGCTGGAGGCTGCCTTGCGCGAGCTGGTGATGGCCGGGCTGGTGACCAACGACGCACTGAGCGTCCTGCGGCGGCTGGTGGAATATGGCGCGCCCAAGTCCACCGCGCCACATCAGCCGCTGAGCGCGCTGGAGGCGCAGTTGGCCGAGCGGCTTGGCACACGGCAGGAGCGCATGGGGGGCGTCCGCCGTCCCAGCCGCAGCGAAATGCAGTCGGCCAGACAGCGCGTGCGGCAGCGGCTGGAGCAGGGTGCAACCAGCCCCGTGACGCACGGCGGGCGGTGGGCGGTCGTGCATCGCTTTGGCGTGCTGGGCAAGGCGCTTACGCCCCAGGAGCGGGCGACGGTGCAGGCGCGGCAACTGTTGGCGCGCCACGGCGTCGTCACCCACGCCAGCCTGGACGATGAGTTGGGCGCGTGGGACTGGAACACGCTGTACCCGGAACTGCAGCGCCTGGAGATGCGCGGCGAGGTGCGCCGCGGCTACTTCGTGCAGGGACTGGCCGGTGTCCAGTTTGCCCTGCCCGCAGTGGTGGAGCAGTTGCGCGACCTGGCTGCCGCGCCGGAAGCTGATCCGGCGCTGGTCGTTATGAACGCCTGTGACCCGGCCAATCTCTATGGCCCGGCGCTGCCCGAAGGCCCGCTGGCGGCAACCGGCGCACCCTTCACCTTTGCGCGGCTCCCGTCGACCTGGCTGGTGCTGCGCCGCGGGCTGCCGCTGCTGCTGGCGGAGGACAGTGGGGCGCGGCTCACCACTGTGGCCGGCGCCGGCGACGAGGAAGCGGCGGCAGCCGTTCATGCGCTGGTGAGTCACCTGGGCGCCAGCGAAGCACATTTCCAGGTCAGCACGTGGAACGACGCGGCGGTGCTTGGGAGCGCAGGCCAACCCCTCCTCGAACGCGCCGGTTTCTATCGCGACTATCCGGGCATGAGTTGGGAGCGCCGGCGCACATGAGCCGGCGGTGTTGTCATAGATGCCGGAATGGCAGCGCATGATTCGACAAATGACGCGGCGTCCTCCCCGGAATTCGTTGTGACGTGTGGCAAACCCTGTGCATTTGTCGCGTGTTTTCTTGCCGCCGCTGTGTTATGCTTGCCTTGCAACCACCGTGCAGGGCCGCAGATGACATTGGAGGAGAGATGAACCGGATCGATCGACGCGCATTTCTGGGGCTGGCAGGACGCTCCAGCGCTGCGATGATGATGGCCGGATTGGCGCCCAGAATGTGGCCGCAAGAACGACCGCCAACCATTCCCATTGGCGCCCCACCGCCAAACATTTTGCTGATCCTGGCAGACCGTTGGCGCAGCCCGCTGCCCTCTGCCGGCGAGGGCGCCAACGACGCCCATCTGCCCAACCTGGCGCGATTGCGCCGCGGCGCAGTCAATTTCACGCAGCACTTTGCCGCAGCCGCGGCGGCGGCGCCCTCCCAGGCGTCCCTGCTGACCGGACTCTACGCACATCAGCACTTCTGCCTGATCACTGGCGTCAGCGAACTTCAGCCTGGGTTCCCCACCTTCGGTGAGTTCCTGCGCCAGTTTGGCTATGCCACTCACTGGTTTGGCCCCTGGCGTCTCGCCGGCGACGACCTGCCCGACGAGGGGCTGGATGCCTTCGGTTTTGCCGCCCATGCGCGGCAGCATGCCTTCGCAGGCGCTGGCGTGGATGCTGACGGCGCCGTGACCGCGCAGGCCGCGACATGGCTGTCCGCCGCCGCGCGCAGCGACGAACCCTGGTGTGCGGTCGTCAGTCTCGGCGATTCGCACCGGGTGGATGCGCACCTGGGCGCGCTGATGGCTGCACTGGACGGCGCCCAGGCGGTGAAGCGCAATACGGTTGTTATCTTCACCAGTGAGCGCGGCGCGGCGCAAGACAGCCCCGCTCCACAGGACAAGCTGACCCACGCCGAGGGCGTGACATTCCATACGCCGCTGGTCGTGCGCGACTTTTCGGGCAAACTCCAGACGCAGCCAGGCGACCGCGCTCAACTCACTTCGCAGGTCGATCTGAGCGCGCTGCTGCTGACCATTGCCTACGGCGGCGGCGGCTGGCGCACGCTGGACGAATGTGAGCACCTGGCCAACCGGCTGGACATCTTTGCGATGTTGCGCAATCCTCTTGCGCCGGGACGCGCCTATGTGCTGCACACCTGCGACGAACCCACCGCACCCGCACAGGCCACCAGGGAGATGGCGCCCTGGCATCTGATCTGCTTGCGCACGGCTGCAGGCCAGTTCAGCAACCGCAGCTTCTGGCGCGAGAACAGCACGGCAATCTTGAGCGAGGGACAGGAGAGTGCGTGCTATGCCTGCCAGTCTGCCGGCGGGCGGCAAGCGATGGCGGCGTGTCCTGCCGGTGCGCCGCTGTTTACGCGTCTGCAGCGCACGCTGGAGGAAGACGCGCTGTACGCAGAACTGCGTGCGCCGCTGCCCTATCACCTCACCCGCGCCCAGGTCGAGGCCCGCGGCGAGTACCTGGCCGATCTTGCGGAGGGATAACGGAACGTGACCCACCTTGAAAGGAACAGACGATGCAACTAGGGTTTGTGAGCGCGATCCTGCCGGATTTGTCGCTGGAGGAGGTGGCGGCCTTTGCCGCAGCGACGGGCTATGGCTGCGTCGAGTTGATGTGCTGGCCGCGGGGCAAGGCGGAGCGCCGCTATGCCGGCGTCACGCATGTGGATGTGGTGAATTTCACACGTAGCCAGGCCGACTCGGTCAAGTCGGTCATGGCGCAGCACAAAGTGGCGATCAGCGGACTGGGTTATTACCCGAATCCGCTCGCACCCGATGCGGTCGAGGCGCAGACCTATGTCGAGCATATCAAACAGGCGATCCTGGCGGCGGAACTGCTCGGTGTGGGCGTCGTCAACACCTTTGTCGGCCGCGACTGGACAAAGTCACTGGCCGACAACTGGCCGCGCTTCCTGGCGACCTGGAAACCGCTGATCCAATTTGCGGAAGACCACGGTGTCAAGATCGGCATCGAGAACTGCCCGATGCTTTTCACCGGCGACGAGTGGCCCGGCGGCAAGAATCTGGCCCGCTCGCCGGCCATCTGGCGGCGCATGTTCGAGGACATTCCCAGCGCTCACTTCGGGCTGAATTATGACCCGTCGCATCTCATCTGGCAGCAGATGGACTACCTGGCGCCCATGCGCGAGTTCAAGGACAGACTCTTCCACATTCACGCCAAGGATGCACGCCTCGACCGTCACAAACTCGATCAGGTGGGTATCTTGGCGTTCCCGAATGAATATCACACACCGAAACTGCCTGGTATGGGCGATGTGAACTGGGGGCAATTCTTCTCTGTTTTGACCGACGTCGGCTACCGCGGCCCGGTCTGCGTGGAAGTGGAGGATCGTGCCTTCGAGGGTGATTTCAGCGCACGCAAGGCGTCCCTGATCCAGTCGCACGCCTATCTGCGCCAGTTTGTCGCATCAGATTGGTGAGGAACGGGTATCACGCAATCTTCCGAGGTAGGGGCACGAGATATGCCAAAACGCCGGGAAATTTGACAGAAGACCGCTTGCTGCCTATAATCGAGAACAGTTCTGGCTCACTAGCTCAATTGGCAGAGCAGCTGACTCTTAATCAGCGGGTTCCAGGTTCGAGTCCCGGGTGAGTCACACAGCATGTAGTCACCATACAATTAGCACGCAGTGGCAGCCGTGGCGTGACCCGCCACTGAGAAGAACGAAGCCCGTGGGAATTGCCTGCGGGCTTTGTGTTAGTCAGCGGGGAATCGTATGAGCAGCGCCTATCGTGGGCTGTAGGTAAGCAGCCACTTATGCAGCCACTAGATCGCTTTGTCGTCGTCCTCGACCGCCCGCAAGACCCGATCAATGTCGGCGCGGTGGTGCGCGCCGTGAAAAACATGGGGCTGAGCCGGCTGCGTCTCGTGCGCCCCGCACCCTTCGAGCGCGAGGAATTGCTGCGCATCGCCCACCACAGCGAGGACCTGCTGGATCGCATCGAAGTCTTCGACTACCTGGACGACGCCCTGACCGATGCTGCGTATGTGGTCGGGACGGCGGCGGTGCGCCACAGTGGCCACACGCAGACGCAGGATGTGCGCGGGCTGGCGACCCGCCTGATGGCGCGCCCGGCAGACGAGACCATCGCCTTGCTCTTTGGCACCGAGGATGACGGGCTGGATCTCTATGCGCTGGACCGCTGCCACCTGGTGGCCACGCTGCCGACCGACGCCGCGTACCCGGCGCTCAATCTGGCGCAGTCGGTGCTGCTCTTTCTCTACGAGGTGCGGCTGGCCGCGCGCACCCCACCGCCTGCCGGCGCGCGCCCCGGGCGCACACGTCCTCCCCACGCTCAACTGGAGCGACTTTTCTTGCTCAGCGAAGAGGCGTTGGGCGCAATCGGCTTCTTCAAACGCAGCCCGGCGTCTGCTATGCGCACCCTGCGCCAGATCGTCTACCGCGCCGACCTGACGCCCACAGAGACGGCGATGTTGATGGCGGTGGCACGCCAGATGATTTATGTGGCGAGGGGCGAGGGGCGAGGGGCGATTGCACCGATGGACGATGCCGCTCCGGGAACGGAGCAATAGGACGCGAACAACGCGGATCTCCGCGGATCACTTCGCCCCTCGCCCCTCGCCCCTCATCCCGACAACGCCATGAACACATCTTCCATCGACGGCGCACCGGGCGTGATGGCAAGGATGCGAACTCCCTGCGCTGCCAGTGCAGTGTGCAGCAAGTCGGCGTTGCCCCCCTCCGCCACGATGGCGCGCAGATGGTCGCTGGCAAGACCGGCGCGGGTGACCAACGGGATCTGCTCTACAATTTCCAGCGCATCAAGCAGGGGATCAGCGTAGATTTCCCAGACCTGGCCAGGCAACGCCGCCTTGAGGCGCGCCGGTTCGTCCAGTGCGAGCAGGCGTCCGTCGCGCATGATCCCGACCTGGGTGCAATACTCGGCTTCGTCCATGTAGTGCGTAGAGACCATGATGGTGATCCCCTGCGCAGAAAGTTCGTAGATCAGCTCCCAGAACGCACGCCGCGCCACCGGGTCCACACCGCTGGTCGGTTCATCCAGAAAGAGCAATCCGGGTCGATGGATGATGGCCGTCGCCAAGGCCAGCCGCTGGCGCCAGCCGGTGGAGAGGCTGGCGACCCGCTGATTCCGTACATCGTGGAGTCCCAGGCTGTCCAACATCTCGTCGATGCGGGCCGCGGCGGTGACGCCGTAGACGCCGCCGTAGAAGATGAGATTCTCGCGCGCGGTCAGTTCGCCGTAGAGGGCAAATTTCTGGGACATATAGCCGGTGTGGGCGCGCACCTGTTCGCTCTGGGTGGCCACGTCGTACCCCAACACGGTGGCGCGCCCGGCGGAAGGGTGCAGCAGACCGAGCAACATGCGGATGGTCGTCGTCTTGCCCGAACCGTTGGGGCCGAGATAGCCGAGCACCTGTCCCGCCGGCACCTCAAGGTTGAGGCTGTCCACGGCCACAAAATCGCCGAATCGGCGGGTGAGGTTTTCGGTGTGGATGACAGTCTCAAGATTGTTGGCCATCAGCAATGCCATCCCCGTTCCATTCCAATGACGTTCACCGTTGTCACCCTCTCACCCCCTCACCTTGTCACGTACAGCCGAGTCGCCACGTCTGCCGATGAATCCGGCGCGGTGCTCTCCGCCAGCGCAATGAAGACATCTTCCAACTGTGGTTCAATCGGCCGCAGCAACTCCACCTGCCCGCCGGCAGCGACAATCTGGGTGTGCAGCCGTTCCACCACGGCGGCGGTCTGGCCCGCAACCACGCGCAGATGATAACGGTTGCCAAAGCGTTCCACGGTTTCCACTGCCGGATCTCGTTGCGCCTGCTCGACCAGCAGGTTGGCGGGCGCGCCTGCCAACTCGACGATGCGCCCGTGCAGCGTGTGGCGCAGTTCCGCCGGCGTCCCCTCGCTGATCAGATGCCCGCCGCGCATGAAGCCGATGCGGGTGCAGCGCATGGCCTCGTCCATGTACGGCGTGCTCACCAGCACGGCGATGTCGCCGCTGCGCAGCAGCGGCATGATCAGCCGCCAGAAATCCTGCCGCGTCACCGGGTCCACACCGGTCGTCGGTTCGTCGAGCAGCAGCACGCGCGGGCGGTGGATCAATGCCGACGCCAGCCCCAGCTTCTGCTTCATGCCGCCCGAAAGCTGGCCGGCGCGTCGGTCGCCAAAAGGCGCCAGCCCGACAAAATCGAGGATTTCCTGGCTGCGCGACGCCCACTCCTGGGTAGGCAGCCCGCGCGTCTCCGCAAAGAAACGCAGATTCTCCAGTACTGTCAGGTCTTCATAGAGCGCAAAGCGCTGCGCCAGGTAGCCGATCTGCTCGCGCGCCCGCTCCACCTGACGCCGCACATCGCAGCCGCCGATCTCGGCGAAACCGTCATCGAGCCGCAGCGCGCCGCAAAGCAGGCGCATCACCGTGGTCTTGCCCGCGCCGTCGGGGCCGACCAGCCCGTAGATTTCGCCGGCGGCGACGCGCAGACTCACGCCGGCCACGGCCCGGGTCGCGCCGAAGGATTTATGCAGGTCGAACGCGTCGATCAACGGCGTTGTCATGATCCGGCTTTCACCGTCAGGCAGGTCGAAATAGACCGCGGATTAGGCGGATCGGGCGGATTTTCGCGGATTAGACAATCCGCGAAAATCCGCCTAATTCGCGTCATCCGCGGTCTATTCCAACTCTCCATACCAATAGACCCCCATCATTGCCCCTCTTCCAACCCGATGCGCACATCCGCCGGCATCCCCGGCTTCAATTTCCCGCCGCTCGGCGCCAGCGCAAGCTGGATCGCAAAGACCGTTGTCTTGCGGTTGTCCACCGTCTGTACGTTGCGCGGTGTGAATTCGGCCTGGTCGGCAATGTGAGTGACCGTGCCCGTGAAGACCGCGGCAGGGTACGAGTCTACGGTCACGGGATAGGTCGACCCGAGCATG
>JAPKMV010000142.1 GCA_026645635.1 Caldilineaceae bacterium | reverse complement strand
TAGTCTATGACCGACTCCCTCGACCATCCATTGACCCGGTTGCGCTGGCAGTGGCTGGGCTTTGCCGCTGCCTTTGCCGCTGTTCTGCTGCTCGCCCATCAGGGACTGCTGCGCCAGTGGCCCGCCGCCGACGCTGCGCGCTGGCTGCTGCTGGCGACGGGCGCCCTCGTCGTGCAGATGGTGATCTTTTGGATTGCGCTGCCGCTCAACCGTCCCCAGGCCGCTGACCGGCTCTATGTCAACCTGGGCTACGGCAACGCGCTGACTCTGCTGCGCGGGCTGCTGGTGAGCCTGCTGGCCGGCTTTCTCCTGGGGCCGACGCCCACCGGCGCGCTCGCCTGGGCGCCCGCGCTGCTCTACGGGCTGGAGCGCATCATCGACTTCTTCGACGGCATCGTCGCGCGGGTGACGCGCCGCGAGACCCGCCTGGGCGAAATCCTCGACATGGAATTCGACGGGCTGGGGTTGCTGATTGCCGTGGCGCTGGCAGTGCAGTATGGCAAACTGCCGCCCTGGTATCTGCTCCTCGGCGTGAGCCGACCGCTTTTTGTGCTGGGCATCTGGCTCCGGCAGCGCGCGGCGAAGCCGGTCTACGATCTCCCGCCCAGCGATCATCGTCGCGTCATCGCCGGGCTGCACACGAGCTTTGTTGCGGCCGTGCTCTGGCCGGTGCTGGCCGCACCGATCACCCTCTACGCCAGTTATCTGTACGCCGTGCCGCTGGTGTTGAGCTTTGGCCGCGACTGGCTGGTGGTGAGCGGTGTGATCGACGCCACTTCGTCTGGGTACCTGGCGCGACGTCGCGCTGCCAAGCGAATTGTGGAAGGGTGGCTGCCGTTGGCGGCGCGGCTCGTGGGTGGCGGCCTGGCGCTCTACTTCCTCTGGCAGGGCGGTGTGACGACCGCACTCGATCCCCTCTGGCTGCTGGCCGCCGGCTGCTTCCTGCTGGGCGCCGTGAGCCGGGTGGCCGCACTGCTGCTGGCGGTCTACGCCTGCGTTGTCATGACCGCAGCAGGGCTGCAGTTGGACAATGCGCTGCTGCTGGCCTGCACGGTTGCCGTGCTGCACCTGGGCGGCGGACGGCTGGCGCTCTGGTCGCCGGAGGAGAAGCCGCTCCACTCCAAGCTCGGCGCGGCGCCGCCCCAACTCCCGGACGCAGCGGCATGAGCAGATCGCCCGCCGTGGTCTCCTTGCCCTCTGTTACCTATGCTTGCTAAGGCCGGCGCGACGGTTCGCCGCCGCATCCTGACGCGGCAGCAATTGATCCGCGGCTTCTGGCTGCTGCTCGCGCTGGGTCTCTTCTGGCTGACGCTGCGCGCCGTGCCGCTGGACGACGTCTGGCAGCGGCTGCGCGGCCTGACGCTGGAACAGGTGCTGCTGCTGGTGGTGGTCAACGTGGCCGTGCTGGTCACCTTCAGCCTGCGCTGGTGGCTGTTGCTCTACGCGCAGGGTTACGTGCTGCCCTATATCAGCCTGATGGGCTACAGGCTGGCCACCTTTGCGGTGAGCTATTTCACGCCCGGCCCACATTTCGGCGGCGAGCCGCTCCAGGTCTACCTCGTGACCGCGCGCCACAAGGTGCCGGTTTCGGCGTCGCTGGCTGCGGTGGTGCTCGACAAGATTCTGGAGATGCTCGCCAATTTCGCCTTTCTGTCGGCGGGCATTCTGGTGGCGCTGCGCCAGCAGGCGTGGATCGGCCTGGATGAGACGCAGTTGGTGGGCGCCAGCCTGCTGCTGTTGGCTGCGCCGCTAGGGCTTCTGGTCGCGTTGGCGTTGGGCTGGCGCCCGCTGACAGGGCTGCTGCGCTGGGCGGGCCGCGCCTGGAACTGGATCCGCCGGGTGCTGGGGCAGCCGCCGCGCGACCTGACGCAGATGCGCCTTTACGCGACGCTGGCCGACAGCGAAACGCAGAGCACCGCCCTCTGCCGCGACCACCCGCGCATCCTCTTGCTGGCAGTGGCGGTCTCCGGGCTGAGCTGGGTCGCCATGATTGGCGAGTTCTGGCTGATGACCGATGTGCTGGGGCTGGGGCTGACACTGCCCCAGGCGATCACGGCGATGGCGGCGGCGCGGCTGGCGATCCTGCTGCCGCTGCCTGCGGGTCTGGGTGCGCTGGAGGCCAGCCAGGCGCTGGCGATGCGCGGGCTGGGGCTGCCCGCCGCGGCCGGCGTCAGCCTGAGCCTGTTGATTCGAGCGCGGGATGTGCTGTTGGGGTTGCTGGGGTTGGGGCTGGCCGCGGTGCTGTTGGGGCGATGGGGAAATCAGAACGTTCGAGTCCCGAAGGGTTGATTCTGTTGCTCAACGCGAGATACACTGTAACCATTCCGCCATCTGAAAACAGCGCAACGCGAAGACGCAAAGGCGCTGTCAATCGCTCAAGGAGGACGCCATGAACTATCGCAACCTGGGTCGCACCGGCCTGAAAGTCGCCGAAATCTGTCTCGGCACGATGCAGTGGGGGTGGACTGCCGACGAAACCGCCAGCGTCGCGGTGATGGACGCCTACGTCGCGGCGGGCGGCAACTTCATCGACACTGCCGACATCTACAGCAACTGGGCTGTCGGCAACTCCGGCGGCGTAAGCGAGCAGATCATCGGCCGCTGGATGCAGGCGCGTGGCAACCGCGATCAGATCGTGCTGGCGACGAAGGTGCGCGGGCGCATGTGGGAGGGGCCGAACGGCGAAGGGCTGAGCCGCGGCCACATCATCAAGGCGTGCGAGGACAGCCTGCGCCGGCTGCAGACCGACTACATCGACCTCTACCAGACCCACTGGTTCGACGCCGACACGCCCATCGAAGAGACCCTGGCCGCGCTGGACACGCTGGTGCGCCAGGGCAAGGTGCGCTACGTCGGCTGCTCGAACTACCCGGCGTGGCGGCTGACCCATGCACTCTGGGTCAGCGACAAGTACAACCTGGTGCGCTACGACGCCATCCAGCCGCACTACAACCTGCTCCACCGCGCCGAGTTCGAGCGCGAACTCGTGGAGGTCTGCACCCACTTCGGCCTGGGCGTGATTCCCTACAGCCCGCTGGCTAACGGTTTTCTCACCGGCAAATACCGCCGCCAGGCCGTGGTCGAGTCGGCGCGGCGAGAAGGCGTGCAGCGGCGCTACATGAACGAGCGCGGCTTCGCCCTGCTGGAGGTCATGGATGGCGTCGCCGCCCGTCACGACGCCAGCGTGCTCCAGGTGGCTCTCGCCTGGCAGTTGAACCTGCCTTACGTCACAGCACCGATCATCGGCGCCAACAGCGTCACCCAATTGCGGGAGAGTCTCGGCGCAATCTCGCTCAAACTGACTGAGGCGGAGATGCAGGAATTGGACGCGGCGAGCGCGTGGAAGTGACCCAATGACAATGAACCCAACTGCCTTTCTTGACGCCCTGCTTGCCCTGCCCGGTCTCTCCATGCCCAAGGTTTCGCCCGACGGGCGGTGGGTGGCGTGGGTGTGGCTGCGCGCCGGCCCCGCGGCCGATGTCTATGCGGCGCCGACGGATAGCGCCGCGCCCCCCGTGCGCCTCACCGACACGGCCGACAATACCTGGCTGGTCGGCTGGACGCCTGACAGCCGCAGCGTGATCGTGAGCCAGGATCGCGACGGCAACGAACGCGAGCAACTCTTCCGCGTCGATCTGGCCCGGCCTTGTGTGATGCAGCCGCTGACCGAAGCAGATCCCGCGTACTTTATCCGCGGCGGCGACCTGCACCCGAATGGGCGCTGGCTGGTCTACGGCGCCAACCTGGATCTGGCCACCGGCGCCGAGATCGAGCCGACCTGCGTCATCCGTCACGACTTGACGAGCGGCGCGCGCATCACCCTGGCGCGGCCGGAGCAGGGCGGCTGGAACTGGCCGCAGCTCAGCCCCACGGGTGATCACGTGCTCTACGCGCGCAGCGACCGCGACCCCGCCGGCAGCCAGATCTGGCTCGTGGACATCGACGGCGCCAATGACCGCGAAATCTACAATGCTGGGGACAAGCTGCAAGCCGACGCAAACTGGTTCCCCGACGGGCAGCGGGTGCTGATCGTGGCTGACAGCGCGACACACCGCCGCGTGGGCGCCTGGTCACTGGCTGACGGCAGCTTGCAATGGCTGATCGACGACCCGGCGCGCAACATCGAGGAAGCCTATGTCCCCTACGGCAGCCGGGAGGTTGTCGTGCTGGAGGTGCGCAGCGCACGGTTGCACGCGCTGCTGCTGGACCCGACCACTAGGCAAGAGACGCCGCTGGCGCTGGCCGAGGGCAACTTGCACCCGCTGGCGCCGCTGGCCGACGGCGCCTGGGTCGGCAGCTACTACAGTGCGCGCCAGCCGGTGGATGTGGTGCGCTTCCTGCCGGACGACCTGAACCCGGCGCACTTTGTCAGCCTGACGGGCGTATGGTCGCGCACGGCGCTTACACCGGCGGACCTGGCGCCGGCCGAGGATTTCCGCTGGCGCGGCGACGACGGGCTGGAGATCCAGGGCTGGCTCTACCGGGCGCAGGGCGCGCCGCGCGGCGCCATCGTCTATGTCCACGGCGGGCCGACGGCACACAGCGAGGATCGCCTCAACATCCAGGTCCAGTTCTTTGTGCGCAACGGCTTCCACGTGCTCGATCCCAACTACCGGGGCAGCACCGGCTTCAGCCTGGCCTTCCGGGAGGCGATCAAGCTGGATGGCTGGGGCGGTCTGGAGCAGGCGGACATCCGCGCTGGGATCGAGGCGTTGATGGCCGCGGGCCTCGCCAGCCCGGGCAAGGTGGGCGTCACCGGCACCTCCTATGGCGGTTACTCGGCGTGGTGCGCCATCACCCACTGCCCGCCGGAACTGGTGGCTGCGGCTGCGCCCATCTGCGGGATGACCGACTTGGTGGTGGACTACGCGACGACGCGGCCTGACCTGCGCCCGCTGAGCGCGGCAATGATGGGCGGCACGCCGGAACAGGTGCCTGACCGGTATCGGGAGCGTTCGCCGATCCATTTCGTCAGCAACATCCGCGGCCGGCTGCTTATCGTCCAGGGGCTGATGGATCCCAACGTGACGCCGGCCAACGTTCATGCCGTCACCGCGGCGCTGCAGGACGCGGGCATCGAATTCGGGTTGTTGGCTTTCGCCGACGAAGGCCACGGCATCATCAAGCCGGCCAATCAGCGCAGACTGTTCACCGCGCTGCTGGAGTTTTTTGCGCAGGCGCTATGACAACCTACCTTGATGGCAACATTGGCTCGTGTCCTGGGAGGCTGCGCCGGTGATTGCACTAACAAAGCTGACTGTGTTACCCTGTCGGTGAGCGGTGGTTGGGGCGTTCAGGAGTATAAAAATGCAGAAGGTCAAGTATACCTATTGGCGAGATGGCGAGTACTATCTTGGGTTTCTCAACGACTATCCAGACTACGTCACTCAGGGATACAGCAAGGAAGAACTTCTTGCCAATCTCACGGAGCTTCTGAAAGATATCGAATCTGGCGAGGTTCCGTTTGTGCGCAAGGTTGAGGAACTGGTAGTTGCCTGATGAAGCGGCGAGATCTGATCAAGCAGATCGAGGAGATGGGATGCGTGCTTGTCCGTCACGGCGCAGCCCATGACTGGTACACGAATCCGGTCACCAAGCAATCTCAGCCGGTGCCACGGCACAACGAGATCAATGAGCATCTGGCCCGTTCGATCTTGAAGAAATTAAGCTCGGAAAAATAGCGTCTGTATCCGCCACCACCACAAAGAAAAGCGCCACGGCCCATATAAACCGTGACGCTCCCCATGTGATAAAGTAGCCCGTACGAGATTCGAACTCGTGTCTCCGCCTTGAGAGGGCGATATCCTGGGCCGCTAGACGAACGGGCCAACTGTTCCTGCGGTCTTGCCCAGCGGTTTTGGAGTATACGTCCTTTGTCGCGCCCTGTCAAAAATGAGGGGGTGAAAGGGTGAGTGGGTGATGAGGTGAGGGGGTGAAGTCTCTCACCCTCTCACCTCATCACCCTCTCACTAATTCGGTTCGACCGTCACCGTCATCTGGAATGTCGTCGCGCCGCTGCCCTGGGCGTCCACCTGGATGAAGTAGTCCTGGGTTGAGGGCAGGTCGCCGCTGAAGGTGGAGATGCCGCCCATGGGCGACTGGAGCACCGTGCCGTCCGCGCCCCAGACGGAGATCGTCACCGGCGTGTCCGAATCGGTGGTGATGTACATGGGCTGGCCGGCGTTGGCGCTGAGCACGTATTCGTTCGACGCGCCGGGCGCTACGGTGCCGTTCACCGTGGCCGAGATCGTGCCCGGCGCAAAGCGGATGCGCTTGATCGTCGGGTGGGGCGGCGTGGGCGGGTTCGGCGGAATGGTCACCGTGAGCGTGTAGTTGGCCGAGGTGCCGTCGATGGCGCGCACGTCGATGTAGTAGTCCTGGGTGGACGGCAACTGGCCGCTCCAACTGCTGGCGTCGGCGTGGTCGGAGATGAGCACCGTGCCGTCCTTGCCAAAGATCACCAGGATCACGTTGTTGTTGGCGCTGGCCGCGGAGACGGTCATGTTCTGGCCGGCATTGGCCTTGAGGACGTAGCGGTCGGCGCCGCCCATGGTGAGCGTGCCGGTGCGCGTGGCGGAATCCGCACCGGGGGGGAAGCTGATGCGGCGGACGTTGCCCTGGGCGTTGGCCCAACCGAACTGGCTGATGAGTACGGTTAATGCCAGAATCAGTACGGCGATTCTTCGTGACATGGTCTTGTCTCCTCTGACTGATGGTTGTTCAAAATGCGGCAGATTTGCCAGCTTACGCTGCATGGTGTAAGTTTACGTGTCGATTTGCGGCATGATTACAGGTGAACGTCTTGTTCTGCCTGACAGGTTCCAAATAAATTACGGCAATGACTCTGAGGGATAATTATGGCCACTACTTCTGATCTGCGCAAGGGCATGCTCATCCGCTACAACGGCGCGATCCAGCGCGTCATCGAATACCAGCACATCGCGCCGGGCAACTGGCGGGCGATGGTGCGCATGAAGCTCAAGAATTTCGACAACGGCAAGATCACCGAAGACCGCGTGCGTGCGGGCGACGAGATCGACATCGTGCAGACGGAGACGCGCGAGGCCACCTACCTTTACAGCGACGGCTCCAGCGCACACTTCATGGACACCGAACACTTCGACCAGATCGCGCTGCCGGTGGACATCGTCTCCGAGCAGTTGCTCTGGTTGAAAGAGAATGACACCGTTACGCTGCTGCTGCAAGAGTCCGGCGCCGTGCTCGACGTGGAAGTGCCCACTTTTGTCACGCTGGAAGTGACGCAGGCCGATGTGGCGATCAAGGGTGACACGGCCTCCAACGTGCAGAAGAACGTCACGCTGGAGACTGGCGCCGTCGTGCGCGTGCCGGCCTTCGTCAAAGAAGGCGACCGCGTCAAGGTGGATACGCGCACCGGAGAGTACGTCGAGCGCGCGTAAGCCGCCATGCGCCGCAAGGCGATTTTTAACGCAAAGCCGCAGAGAGGCAGAGGGTTTCTATCCTGGCCTCTTTGCGCCTTTGCGTCTTTGCGTGAAACTTCTGATTGCCTCACTTGCTGGAGGTGTCGCCGCCTTTGACAGCTTGCTTGCATCCGCCTACAATCAGGTCACAGCACCACCCCGCTGCCACTGTTTGAGGAGGTGAGCAAGTGATCGAAATGCAAAAGGCGCGTGTCGCCATCCAGCAGACCCGCTACTACAACGTCGTCGAGGAAGTCTTCAACAGCCTGACCCACGGCTTCGGCGCAGTGCTCGGCGCGTTCGGCCTGG
>JAPKMV010000141.1 GCA_026645635.1 Caldilineaceae bacterium | reverse complement strand
GATGTAAAGCTGATGATCGACACCTTCGCCGACGGCTACTGAGCCGAACAGGGCGCGCACGCCAAGACGCAAAGTCGCCAAGATGGTTCTCTTGGCGACTTTGCGTCTTGGCGTGCGTTTGTTTTTTACCGCTGGCGTGTGAACGGCAGCATCCGCTGCAAGTAGCGGTCGCGGTGGACGATCTGGTGGCGGATGCCCAGCCCCCAATGGGTGAAAAGAGTGAAGACGATCAGCCAGGCGGTGATGCGGTGCGTCCACTGGGCGAGCAGGGCGATGGTCTCATTTTCGCCCAGGAAGTTGGGCAACTGCCATTGACCAAAGAAGTTCACCCCGTAACCGCCGGTCATCACAAAGATGTAGCCGCTGATCGGCATCAGAAACATGCAGAAGTAAAGAATCTTCTCGACCCAGTGGATCGTCTTCTTTTCCCGCGGTGAAAGGTTGGGCGCCCAGTCCGGCAGCGGCGTTGTCTTGCGCCAGGTGTAGCGCAGCAGCGCCACGCCCAGCGCGATCAGCCCGATGGACTTGTGCCAGTTGTAGAGCGCGCCCTGGGTGTAGCCGGCCGGCGTGTTGAGCATGGTGATGGCGACGACGAACTGGTTGAGGAAGATCAGGAAGATCGTCCAGTGGAAGAGCTTGGTGACGACGCCGTAGCGGGTCTGGCTGTTTTTCATGGCAATCCTCCTCATTCGCTTTTGGCAACTGCGCGACATTGCGTGACACTGTGTACCGCAAAGCTGCGAAATCCGCAAGCACATTCTCTGCGCCTGCCCTGCATCGCCAGGCCGGTCGCGCGCCAGGAGGCCGTATCGTATGATCGATCGTGCTGCAGCCCACCCCGGTTACGCCAAACTTGCCCTGATCCTGGGTACGCTGGCCGCGTTTGGCCCGCTCTCCATCGACATGTACCTGCCTGCGCTGCCGACCATCGCCGCCGAGTTTGGCACGACGACGGCTGCCGTGCAGCAGACGCTTTCCGCCTTCTTTATCGGCCTGGCGCTGGGGCAGCTTCTCTACGGCCCGCTTTCCGACCGCTGGGGCCGCCGTGGTCCGCTGCTCTTTGGCTGCGCAGTCTATACGGTGGTCAGCCTGGGTATCGCTTTCGCCCCTTCCGTTCTGGGGCTGATGGGGCTGCGCTTCTTGCAGGCGCTGGGCAGTTCCGCCGGCGTGGTGATCGGCCGCTCGGTGGTGCGGGATTTGTTCGACGAGCGCGAGTCGGCGCGCATGTACTCGTTCCTGGTGTTGGTGATGGGCATTGCGCCGATCACCGCACCGCTGATCGGTGGGCAGATTCTGACCACCTTTGGCTGGCGAGCGATCTTCCTGGTGCTGGCGGGCTTTGGGCTGTTCTGCCTGTTGATCGTCTGGCTTGGGCTGGACGAATCGCTGCCGCGCGACCGGCGCACGGCTATCGGCCTGGGCAGCGTTCTGCGCGGCTACGGCAGCCTGCTGGCCGACCGGCGCTACATGGGCTTTGCCCTGGCCGGCGGGCTGGCGTCCGCGGCGATGTTTGCCTACATCTCCGGCTCGTCCTTCGTCTTCATCGAGTTGAATGGGGTGCCGCCGGAACAGTTCGGCTTCTATTTCGGCGTCAACGCCTTTGGGCTGATCCTGGCGTCGCAACTGAACCGCAAGCTGCTGGAACGCTACACAAGCACGCAGTTGCTTACCGCCGCGCTGAATGTCACGGCAGGCGCTGCGCTGTTGCTCTTCGGCGTCACGCTGGCGGGCATCGGCGGCTTCCCGCTCATGTTGGTGCTGCTTTTCGTGACCATCGCCAGCACGGGCATGGTCGGTCCCAACGCCACCGCGCTGGCGATGGCGCCCTATGGCCGCAAAGCCGGCAGCGCCTCGGCCCTGCTCGGCGCAACGCAGTTCATGGCCGGCGCGCTCACCGGTGCGTTGGTGGGGCTGCTCGCCAATGGCACGGCGCTGCCGATGGTCGGTGTGATTGCGCTTTGCGGCGTGAGTGCGTGGGTGATCCTGCGGTTGGTGGCGCTGCGCGCACGTCCCCTGAAGTGACAATTTCAACTGGATGAACGGTTACCCGGACGCCGTGATCGAACGTTGGTACGCATCGACGGCGCGGCGGGTCGTATACCAGTTGCGGCCGCGCTTAACAGCCTCCAGCCGCCCAATGCGCGCCAGCAAGCTCAGGTACTCCTGGCTGTAGGGCGTCCCCGACGCAGCCTGACGTAGCGGAATCCACGCATCGTCAGCGAGCGGCGCCGCCGTCTGCACCGTACACGCCTCCAGGTAGAGCGTCAGGCTGCGTTCCACGGCGCGCCCGACAAAGTTGACAAACGGCGCCATCCGCCCGGCATCCGCCTGCGCCAGCACCCGATAGTACTGCCCGCGGTTCAGCTTGAGGATCACGGTCGGCGGATAACCGTCGCGCAGGAGCAGCAGATTCATCACCAACCGCGCCGTGCGCCCGTTGCCATCAAGAAAGGGATGGATCGCAACCAGACGGTGATGCGCCAGCGCTGCGCGCGCCACCGGATGCAGTTCCTGGGCCGCGCAAGCCAGCCAGTCGCTCCATTCCGTCATCAGGCGCTCAACTTCCCACGCGACTGGCGGTGTGTGCGTCGCCCCGGCAATGCGCACCGGCAACTGACGGTAGACGCCAGCGGCTTCGTCGTCGATCTGCGCCATCACCAGGCGATGAATCTGGCGCACATGAAAGGCGGAAACCGGTTCCTGCTCCTGTACGAGCGCCTCCACATAGGCAATGGCGGTGCGGTGGTTGGTCACCTCGAAGTGCTCGCGCAGACTCTTGCCGCCAATGGTCAGCCCGGTTTCCAGGATGAGGCGCGTCTCCTGCAAGGTGAGGGTGTTGCCTTCGATGGCGTTGGAGTTGTAGATCCATTCCAGCGTCAACTGTTCCTGCAAGCGCCGCAAAGCCGCCGTCGGCAGCGGGCGCAGCGCGTCGAGGTCGTGCTTCTTCTGGTCAAGCCGTATCAGCAAGCGCGCTTCCAGCAGTGTATTGCCAGGCATCGGTATCGGATACATACAAAGACCGTATATCCGATATTCATATTTGTCAAGATTGTACGCTGCTGGTCTATCCCGCGGTTGGGGCGAAAAACGTAGGTGCAGTTTCTGTGCTACATCCCGCTGCTGCGCAATGGTTGCTGCCCGTGTGTTGAACGCCAGCTACTCAACCTTCCAGCGACAAAATGCCCCGTTCCAACGCCGTGGTGACGGCAGCCGTGCGGTCGGCAACGCCCAGTTTGTCGAAGATGTGGATCAGGTGCGTCTTGACCGTGGCTTCGCTGATGTGGAGTTCGCGGCCAACCTGCCGGTTGCTGGCGCCCCGCGCCACCCACGCCAACACTTCGACCTCGCGCGCGCTCAGCGCCTCCTCAGCCGGCGCACGCATGCGGGTCATCAGGCGCGCGGCAACGGTCGGCGCCAAGGCTGCTTCTCCCCGCGCCGCGGCGCGAATGGCTTGAAACAACTGCTCGCGCGGCGTGTCTTTGAGCAGATAACCGGTGGCGCCCGCCTCGATGGCGCGGAGGATGTCGGCGTCACTGTCATAGGTGGTCAGCACAAGCACCTGGATGGCCGGAAACCGGCTCTTGATCGCGCGCGTCGCGGCCACGCCATCCATGCCGGCCATGCGCAGGTCCATGAGCACCACAGCCGGGTGCAGATCTGCGCAAAGATCGATGGCGCCGGCGCCGTCCGCTGCCTGCCCCACAATCTCCAGGTCAGGCTGGCTGGCCAGCATCCCTTCGATCCCGGCGCGCACCACCGGGTGATCATCCACGATCAAGAGACGAATTGGCGTCACATTCCACTCCTTCTTGGTGGTCGGCCTGGGCTGTCAAACGGCGACCGGAATCTGCACCACGACCGTCGTACCCTGTTGCGGTGCACTCTCCACGAGCAGCGCGCCGCCGAGTTGCTCGACCCGTTCGCGCATGGCAACCAGACCGAATCCGCCCGCGTCGAGGTACAGCGCATACGGCCCGACCGGCTGAGCCGCCATGCCCACGCCGTCATCCTGTACATCCAGCGCCACCAGATCGTCCATGTAGGAGAGGGTGACGGCCACGGTCGTGGCCTGGGCATGTTTGCGCACGTTGGCCAGCGCCTCCTGCAAGGCGCGCAGCAAGGTGATGTCCACATCAGGCGCAGGGACGAGCGGCTCGCCCGTCACCGCAAAAGAGGCGGCTATGCCGCTTTCCGTGCGCCACTGCGCCACGACCCGCTCCAGCGCAGCGGGCAGCGAATTCTGCACCAGCAGATCGGGGCGCAGGTCGGCCACCACGGCGCGCGCCTGGGTTAAGCTCGCACGCGCCGTGCACCGCGCCTGGTCGAGATAGTGGCGTGCGCTGGCGGTGTTCGGTGCGTCAGGCAGCGCCTGTTCGGCCGCTTCCAGGTGCATGACAATGCTGGTGAAGCCCTGCGCCAGTGTATCGTGAATCTCGCGGGCAAGCCGTTGGCGCTCGGCCAGCATGCCTGCCTCCCGTTCGGAGGCGGCCAGCCGTGCTTGCGTCTCTTCCAGCGCCAGGATCAGTTGGTGGCGCTCCTCGCTCTGGACGATGATGCGATAAATCCAGAGGGCGGCAAGCACCGACATACCCGACGTAAGCAAAAGTATCCACAGCCCCGGATCGGCGAGGGCGGCGCCAACTCCCTGGTTGACACTCTCCTGCACCAGCAGGAGCACGCACAGGCCGGTGACGCCGGCGACAGCACGCGGCAGGGGCTGCGTCAGGTAGAGTTGGCTGTAGACACCTCCAAGCGTGAAGCGGAAGATAGGATCAACCGTGACCAGCAGGAAGCAGCCGACCACCAGCCACACGACGTAAGCCACATCCACGACCTGCCGCCGGTGTGGCGACAGGTCGTGGACAGCAGCAAGCTGCCTGTAGAGCAGATGGGCGCCGGCAAGCGCAAACACGACTGCGGAGACAAGCCAATTTTGCGTCGCAGCCGGCGCCGGGTCGAGCCAGTAGGCGAGCAGCGGCAAGGCAAGTGAGCCATAGAAGATGGCGCCCCAGACCCAGTACCGTTGATGCCAGGCGCTCGGCGCGGTTCGCACAGGCAGGCTGTGGTTGTCATGTTGCATCGTCATGGTTCCAGGCTCCGATCGGCGCGATGGCAGGGGCGCAGTCTATCACACGCTATTCCCACCGGAAAGCAGGGGCGGCGAGCAGCGCGCCGACAACCAGCAATACAGCCATCATGGCCAACGCCGGCAGATTCCACCCCTGACCGAACCACAGCCCTTGCAGCAGCAGAACCGTCTGGGTCATCGGCAGCCACGCGGCAGCCTGCCGCACACCGTCCGGCATCACCTGCAAGGGAATTGTGGCGCCGGAAAGGAACATGAGCGGGAAGAAGATCAACTGGCCAGCCACCTGGGCTACACGGCTGGTGGGCGCCAGGCCCGCGACCAGATAGCCCACGGCCACGAAAGCCATGGTGCAGAAGACAAAAGCGGCGGTGACGGCGAACCAGTTGCCGGAGAAGCGGAGGCCGAAGAACAGCGAGGCGGCCACGATCAACAGCGCCATGCCGGCCAGGGCGAGCACGAGATAGACCACAACCTGCGCCGCCAGATAGCTCTGGGCGCGCATCGGCGTTGCGCGGAATCGGCGCAGGATCTTCTGCTCGCGGGCGGCGGCGGTGGCGACGGGCACACTCATCAACGCGATGGTGCCAATGATGACCGCGGCCAGCCCGGGCACAGCCTGGTCGATATAACCGAAGCCGCCGTAGATGGCAGCCGGCTCATTGCCCCAAACCAGGCCAAAGAGCAGGAGCAGCAGCAGGGGAAAGACCAGGGTGAAGAAGAAGGCAACCGGTTCGCGCAAAAAGAGCTTGAACTGAACTACGGACAATTTTAGAAAGCTATGCATGAGATTCCTCCTTTGCGGCAAGTTGAAAATGGAAAGCGGGTCAATCGCGCAGCCGGCGCCCGGTGCGGGCCATGAACACATCTTCCAGGTCGGCCTGTTCTGTGCGGAGATTCTGGAAGGGCGAACCGGACGCGGCCAGCAGCGCGACCACGTCGCTGACGAAGGTGTCGCCGCGCCCGGAGACGATCACGTCGCCCTGGCTGCGCTCGACCTGGCTGACGCCGGGCAGCGCCCGCAGCGCTTGCAGCGGCGTGGCGCCATTGGCGGCAAAGATCACGCGGCTGCCGCCGTCCAGCCCGCGCACCAGGTTGGCCGGCGTGTCCAGGGCGATCACGCGCCCGGCGTCGATGATGGCCAGCCGGTCGCACAGAAACTGTGCTTCGTCCATGAAATGGGTGACGAGGACGACGGTCTTGCCCTGGCTGCGGATCCTCTGGACGAGATCCCACGTGGCGCGCCGCGCTTGCGGGTCGAGACCGGTGGTCAGCTCGTCCAGAAAGACGACTTCGGGGTCATTGACCAGCGCCAGCGCAATGAAAAGCCGCTGTTTCTGGCCACCGGAGAGATTGGCAAACAGGGTGTTGCGCTTTTCCGCCAGCCCCCACGCCTCCAGCAGCGGCTGCCAGGGCGTTGTGCGCACATAGAAGGAAGCAAAGAGGTCGAGCGCTTCCCACACGGCAAGGCGATCCGGCAGCGCGGCATGTTGAAGCTGGATGCCGATGCGCTGCACCAGCCGGTTGTGCTCGCGCTGCGGGTCCAACCCCAGGACGCGCACGGCGCCGGCATCGGGCTGACGCAGCCCCACGATCGTTTCGACAAGCGTACTCTTGCCGGCGCCGTTCGGCCCCAGGATGCCGAAGATCTCGCCTGGCTGAACAGTCAGGGAGATGTCGTCGACGGCAAGCGTGCTGCCATAGCGCTTGCGCAGGTTGCTCACTTCAATCACGGATTGCATAAAGACTCCTTCCACTCCACCGGCGGGTGACAACTACGTGACCCGCACCGCTGCATTTGGCAGCATCAGTGTCGCGCAAGGGGGAGATATTGGAATCGACAGGAAGTTGGGTTGTTGCGTCCCACCATCGGCGCCGGACCATCAACCGATCGGTGGATGCGGGGCTACAGGTGGAACACGAAAGCTACGTGCTGCGTGTTGCGTGCTGCGTGTTGCGTGTTGCGTCTCGCCACGTAGCACGCAACACGCAACACGATCACCATCGGTCTAATTCGGCCCGCCGGCACTAGCTCACGCGCTGCGGCGCCCAGACAATGACGTCGATCCGGCGTGCAAAGTGCAGCAGTGCGGGCGCGCCGGCAATGTGCACGCTGTGGGGCGCAAGCATACTGTTCTCGGCGATCGCAGCCGTCGCCTGCTGCAGCGGCCACGGCGCATGATGCACCTCGGTGCGCCACAATGCGCCGTCGGGCGCCTGGGCGTAGAGACAGTAGCGCTCGGTCAGCCAGTGCTCCAATGTGCCGGGGATGGCGTGATAGACAGGCGATGTCGGCCCGTACTCTGCCCGGAAACGAGGGCCGTCATGGCTGCGCGCCGAATTGTAGGCAAAGCGGTCGCCGTGCTGGGCGATGTCGATGCGCGCGCGGTGATAGGGCAGGTGAAAGAGCAGGCGCGCCGCCCATACGGCCAGGAAATTGGTCGCGTCCAGGCTGAGAAACCAGACGCCAGGCTTGCCGTCGTGCTCGACATAAAGTCGCACGTTCAGTTCAGGGAAGGCAGAGATCCAAGGCAGATCGGGGAGGGGCCGGTGCATGACGCCGGCCATGCGAAAAGGCACGACCCCAACCCAGGATGTCCCGTCGAACTCCTGGATTTTGAGCGGTTCAGGAACCAATGCCCGCAGCGCCGCAGCAGGCGCCGGCCAG
>JAPKMV010000140.1 GCA_026645635.1 Caldilineaceae bacterium | reverse complement strand
CGCCCGCCGCGGCGGACGCGGCCATCGCCGACGCTGCTGCGTGGAATGCTGGCGCGGTAGCTGCCGGCGCGAGCTGCTGAATTACGGCCAGAGCGGGGTAGACGTGTCCCCCCGTTCCGCCGCCCGATATCAACACGTTCATAGCCATATTTCCCCGGCTCGGCCGGACGCAAATTGGCGCCGCAATAGCGGCTGATATTCAACAAAATGCCGACGGCAGCCAACGACACCACCAGCGAACTGCCGCCGTAGCTCACGAAGGGCAGCGTTACACCGGTCGGCGGCGCCGTCGCCGCGATCACCGCCATGTTGAGCAGCGCCTGCAGCACCAGCATCGACGTGATGCCGGTCGCCACCAACATGCTGAAGTTGTCCGGCGCCTGGAGGGCGATGCGCAGGCCGCGGTAGGCCAGCAGGCCAAACAGCAAGATCACAGAAAGCGTGCCCAGCAGCCCCAGTTCCTCGCCGATCACGCCGAAGATGTTGTCGCTCCAACTCACCGGCAGGTAGCCGGTCTGCTGCGCCAGCCCGTTGCCGATGCCCTGCCCGACCACGCCTCCGCGCATGAGCGCCTGCACCGCCTGGGTCACCTGCCATTCATCGCTCGCCAACGGGTTGCCCACCGAAGCCACGTATCTTTCCAAACGGCTCGATGCATAATCGCTGTAGTAGAGCACCAAGAAGAAGGTGCCGACGATGACCAGGCCGACGACGATCAACTGCTTGAGATCTGCGCCGGCAATAAAAAGCATGATGGCAGCCGTCGCAACGATCAGAATCGCAGTGGTGATCTCCGGCTGCAAGACGATCAACACCGACACGAAGCCCATCAGCACGCCAAAGGCGACGAGACCGATGCGGGCATCGCGGATGCGTCCGCCCTTGCTCGTCAACCACGTGGCGATGTAGATGATGGTCGCCAGCTTGGCCACCTCACTAGGCTGGATGCTGCCCTGGATGAACGCGCGGGTGGAGCCGAAGCGTTCGGTGCCAAAGACAATCACCAGGATCAGACCGAGCACGGCAATGGCCATGATCGCCAGCGCCCCACGGTCCAGGAGCCAGTAAGGTACGCGCGCAGTCACCACCAGCGCCACCAGCCCGATGCCCAGCCACATCACCTGGCGCGTGACAAAGAACAGCGGATCGCCGTACCCTTCCAGTCCGCGAGGGTAGCTGGCGCTGAAAACCATCACCACGCCCAACGCCAGCAGGATGGTGACGACCGAAATCAGCGGCCAGTCGTAGCCTCGTTTGGGTTTTCTTCGTTCCGCTGTGGCCACGTTATCCTCCCGAACCCCAAACCGCGACGCTGCTGCCCTGCTGATCCGCCGCGCTCTCCTGCGCCGTGCGCGCCAGTTCGCGCACCAAGTGGCGGAAATGTTCGCCCCGCTCCTCGAAGTCGTGATAGAAGTCGTAGCTCGTGCCGCCCGGCGAGAGCAGCACCACCGCGCCCGGCGTCACCGCCCGCGCCGCCAGCATGACGGCGTCGTCCAACCGCTGCGTCACCGCGCAGTTGGGCGCCCTGCTGCCGAGTAGCGCCGCCCGAGCCTGCACTTTCTCGACGATCATTGCGCCGGCCTGGCCGAAGCCGATCAAATCAGTCACCCGCTCGATGACTACATCGGCAAAGTCGTCCCAGGGCAGGTTCTTGTCCTTGCCGCCGGCGAGCAGAATCAGCGGCGCGTCGGTGCTGAAGCTGCGCAAGCCGGCGATGGCCCGCTCCGGCGAGGTGGCGATGCTGTCGTTGACCCACATCGCACCGCCGGCTTCGGCCACGATCTCCAGCCGATGGGGCACGCCGCTGAAGGTGCGCGCCACGGCCGCCATCCCCGCCGGCGTCGCCCCCACGGCGCCGCTGATCGCCGCCGCGGCCAGCATGTTGCTCAAATTGTGTGCGCCGCGCAGCCGCACTTCGCTGCGACTGCAGAGCGGCTGCCCGGCATAGACCAGCAGGTCGCCGTCGAGCCAGGCGCCGCTCGCCTGCGCCGCCACGCGGCTGAACGGGACGCACGCCAGGCTGTGTGCGGCCAACAGGTCGCGCGTTGCGGCCAGCAGTTCTTCCATCGCCCACTGCTCCGGCACGGGCTGGCGCTCTGCGTCTTCATCCTGCGCCAGCAGCGCCGCGGTGACCGCATCATCGGCGCTGAGCACCAGGCTGGCGCCGGCGGGCAGCGTGCGCAGCAGGTTGAACTTCGCCGCCGCATACGCCGCCATCCCCGGATGGCGATCCAGGTGGTTGGGCGTCACGTTTAGGATCGCCGCCACATCCGGGCCGACGCCCGCCAGTTCACCCCAGGCCAGCGCCGGGTCGAAGAGTTCCAGTTGAAAGCTGCTCAACTCCAACACAATCGGCTCGCCGGCGCGAATGCCATCCAGCCGGTCGATGAGCGGTGCGCCGATGTTGCCGCCCACGTGCACCGTGTAACCGCTGGCCTTGAGCATCTCGCCCACCAGGCTCGTGGTCGTGGTCTTGCCGCTGCTGCCGGTGATGGCGGCCAGCGGCCCCAGCCCGCGCGCCCGCGCCAACTGGAAGGTGAGCAGGCTGTCGTTGCTCAGCGGCAGGCCGCGGGCGATGGCCTCCTGCACGACTGGGATCTGCGGCGGCACGCCCCCGCTCAGGCAGAGCAGGTCACAGCCGTCGAGCAGGGTCAGCGGGTGGCCGCCCAGCGCCAGTTCGACGGGCAGGTCGCCCAGCCGGGCAATTTCCGCGGCGAGCCGTTCGGCAGGCGTCGCATCGCTGATGAGAACCCGTGCGCCGTTTGCCACAAAGAAGCGCGCCAACGCCAGACCCTGACGGGCCAGGCCGAGGATCACGATTCGTTTGCCGGCAAACCCTGCATCTGTCATTGCCAATGATTCCTAAATCAAAGCCAGCGCCACGCCCAACATGCCTGCCAGCACTGAGAGCAGCCAGAAGCGCTCCTTTACCTGCATCTCGCTCCAGCCCAATAGTTCAAAATGATGGTGCAGCGGCGCCATTTTGAAGATGCGCCGCCCCTCGCCATAGAGCCGCCGGGTCAATTTGAAATAGCTGACTTGCAGCATCACGCTGAGCGTTTCCGCCGCAAAGACCAGGCCGATCACCGGCAGCAGCAGCCACTGCCCGGTCATAATCGCCACCAGCGCCAGCGTGGCGCCAAGGGCCAGGCTGCCCAGGTCGCCCATGATCAGTTGGGCCGGGTAGGCGTTGTACCAGAGAAAGCCCATGAGCGCGCCCACCAGCGTGAAGCAGAAGGCCGCCAGATAGACCTGATTTTGCAGATAGGCGATCATCCCGTAGCAGGCAAAGGCGATGGTGCTCGTGCTGCCGGCCAGGCTGTCCAGCCCATCGGTCAGGTTGACGGCGTTGCTCATCCAGACGAGCAAAAAGATCGTCACCGGAATGATCAGCGGCCCGATGCGGAAAAAGTCCGGGAAGCCCGGCACGCCGACGTAATCCCACTGCGGCGGGCCAAAATAAAGCACCAGCGCGATCACCGTCGCAAACAGCAGTTGAAAGCCGCTCTTCATGCGGGCGCTCATGCCCTGACCTTTGCCGCGCAGCCCCTTGATCCCCTGCCAGTCGTCCACCGCGCCCAGCAGCGCGTGGGTGCCGAGGCAGAAGAACAGGAAGAGCGTGCTCTGGCCGATGGCTTCCATGCCCAGACCGACGGCTTCCATTGCCAGGTTGATGATGTTGAGCACACCCGTCACCAGCAGCACCGGCACCACAAAGAGGATGCCGCCCATGGTCGGCGTGCCGGTCTTGATCTGATGGCTGCCCGGCTGTTCGATGCGAATCTGTTTGCCGATGCCGTTGCGCCGCAGGAAGTTGATCAGCGGGCGCCCCCAGATCACGGCGAGCAGAAAGCTCACCGCACCGAGGGTCAGGGCATAGGCCATGCGCGGTTCCAGCGGATTCTCGGTCATGCTCGATCCTCCGCCAGCCGATGGTCGCCGTTGACGACGATGGCATCGACGATGGTTTCCATGCCCACCGCGCGGCTGCCTTTGACCAGCACCATGTCGCCGGCTTGCAGCAGTTGCTGGAGCAGGCTGACCGTGTCGCGCCAGTGCGCCGTCGCGTGCAGATCGGCGCGATTGAACCCCACATCTCCCGCCTCGGCCGCAATCGCTGCACCCAACTCGCCCACCGTTACCAGCACGTCGACCAGGTCCGCCGCCCGCCGCCCCACCAGCTTGTGCCCCTCGTCGGTGTAGCTGCCCAGCTCGCGCATGTCGCCCAAGACGGCGATGCGCCGCCCGCGCGTCCGCGGCTGCACATCCGCCAGCACATTCAGCGCCGCGATCGTGCTCGTCGGGCTGGCGTTGTAGGTGTCGTCGATCACCGTGGCGCCGTTGATGCCGGCCACTACCACCAGCCGCAACTGCCCCGCTGCACTTTGCAAACCCGCCACGATCTGCTCCCAACTCAGCTCTTCCACCAGGGCAATCGCCGTGGCGGCCAGCGCGGTCTGCACGCTGTGGCTGCCCAGCAGCGGCGCGCGCAGATGCAGCGACTCGACGCGCTGCTGACCCGGCTGCCGGTAGTGGAAGCGGAAGCGGATACCCTCCATGCCCATGCTCTGCACCTCGTCGGCCCAGAGATCGGCTTCCGGCGTGAAGCCGTAGCGGAAGATACGCGCTGCGGTCATTCCGGCCATCGCCCGCACCCGCTCGTCGTCCCAGTTGAGGATCGCCACGCCGCCGTCGTCCGCTGCGGGCAGCGCCTGCACCAGTTCAGCTTTGGCCTGGGCGATGCGCTCGATGGTGCCCAGCCGCTCCAGATGCACCGGCCCCACCATGGTCACCAGGCCGATGGTCGGGCGGGCGAGCACACAGAGCCGGGCGATCTCGCCCAGGTCGTACATGCCCATCTCCAGCACGGCGCGCTCCTCGTCGCCGCCCAGCCGCAGCAGCGTGAGGGGCAGCCCCTGCTCGCTGTTCAGGTTGCCCCGGTTGGCCAGCGTGCGGTAGTGCTGTTGCAGCAGCGCGGCAGCCAGTTCTTTCGTGCTCGTCTTGCCTACGCTGCCGGTGATGCCGATCACCTTGAGCGCAGGGCTGGTGCGATGCTGCCGCTGAAACGCGCCGACCTGCTGCAGCGCGACGGTGCTGTCATCGACGACGTAGACCAGCGGCTGGCCGGTTGTGTAGTCGGCGGGCAACGTTGCGTGCAGCGCCCAGCGGCTGCGGCGGCAATCCACCCAGCCGGCGCCAGCCTGGCGTGCGGCGGCCATGCCCCGTTCTTCACAGATGATCGCGGCTGCGCCCTGCGCCAGCGCCGCGTCGATGTAGCTGTGGCCGTCGGTCTGCTGGCCGGCCAGCGCCACGAAGAGGTCGCCGGGCTGTATGTCGCGGCTGTCCAGGCCGGCGTGGGGCAGCGGCGCGGGCGCAACGGCCAGCGGCGCCGGTTCGCCCGTCAGCGCGCCCCAGACTGTGTGCTGTGTGATATTCGTTTCCGTGTATGTTGGTGACGCCAACGCGCTACCCTCTGTTGCAATCCACTTACTCGGTCGCCGCGACGATCTTGCCCAGGCGCACATCGTCGGGCGGGATGTTTAGATGATCGAAGACACGCCGCGCCACCTGCGCAAAGACCGGCGCGGCGGTGTAGTTGGCCCACGGGCTGATGTTCGGGTCAGGCCGATCCAGTTTGACCAGGATCAGCACCTGCGGGTCGTCGGCCGGCGCGTAGCCGGCAAAGGTGACAATCGTTTCATCTTCGGTGTAGCCTTCTTCCGTGGGAATCTGGGCGGTGCCGCTCTTGCCGGCGATGGCGTAACCGGCCACACCCGCAGCGGTGTTGCCCTGGTCAACGACCTTCACCAGCACTTCGGTCAACGTGGCCGCGGTCTCCGGCTGCACGGTGAGATTTTGCACGGTCGGGATGGTGGTCTGCACCAGGCCGCCGGCCACGCGCGCCTGAACGACATAAGGCTTCATCAGCTTGCCGCCGTTGGCCAACGACGCCATGCTGTTGGCCATCTGAATCGGTGTGACGGCCAGACCCTGGCCGAAGCTGTTGGTGCCGAGATCGGACATCGACCAACGGGCGCTGCCGGGGCGTTTGACTGACCCATACACTTCACCAGCCAGGTCGATTTCCGATACTTGACCAAAGCCAAAACGGTCGAGGTATTTGTAGAAGGTGTCGGCGCCGAGCAGGAGCGACCATTGTGCGGTGATCACATTCAGCGAGCGCGCCAGCGCCTCTGTCATGTCAACCGGCCCCCACGCTGCGCGCGAACTGTTGAAAATCACCCGGTCGCCTACGGCAATCGAGCCGGTGTCAGTGAGCAGGTCGGTCGCCTTGATCAGTTGCGCGTCCAGCACAGCCGCGGCGGTGATCACCTTGAAGACAGAGCCAGGCTCATATTGGGCGCTGATGGCAGGGTTCTGAAGCGCAGCCACGTCGCGTTCGCTGAGGCGGTTGGGGTCGAAGTTGGGCAGGCTGGCCATCGCCAGCACGGCGCCGGTGCGCGGGTCCATCACGATGATCGAGCCGGCCTTCGCCCGATATTTCCGCAACCCCTTTTGTAATTCGTCTTCTGCGATCCATTGGATTGTGCGATCGATCGTCAAGACCAGGTCTTTGCCGGCCACAGAAGGCAGAAACCTGCGCGTATCGGCTTCCAGATCCAGCAGGCTGGCGCTGGCGTCGGTGGTCAATCCCACCCCGTTGCGTTGGCGCAGATAGTTGTCGTAGTAGCCCTCCAGCCCGTAGAAGCCGGCGACCCATGCGCTGTTCTCCGGCACGGCCACCATCCCCACGATGTGCGACGCCAGCCGCGCTTCGGGATAGTAACGTTTGGGTGCAGGGAAGAGATTCACGTTGCTGATCGCAAACAGGCCCGGCTCGTTTTCCAGCCGCGCCTGCTCCGCCATGATGCGCTGCGCCGATTCCAACGGAATTGCCGGTGCCAGCTCGACATAACTGAAGAGTGCAAACTCCCTGAGCAGGTCGTAGCTTTTGGACGCGGGGATTCCAGCCAGCAGTTCCAACTGCTGCGCGAGTTCCATCCGCTCCGCATCGGTTTTGATGTTCTTGGGCGTCGCTGTGACCTGGTAGAAATAGTAATCGCCAGCCAGCAGCGCGCCGTCGCGATCCACGATGACGCCGCGGGGCGACTGCCCCTGATGGCCGACGCCGGGGCGCGGCGCTTCGCCGAACTGGAGCAGTTGATGTACGACCAGCGGCACAATGACGCTGATGGCCAATACGGCGAACCCAAAAACAAGAAGCCAGAAGCGCCAAACATCGGGCTTCTGGATCAGGTCGCCGTTCGGGTGCGAATTGTCGTCGAGGGGCGCGCCGCTGTGTTGTGGGTCAGGGGCTAGCGAGGCTGCCATGTGACCCCCTTTGCCCCGTCACCGTTGCGACGAAGTCGGTGAATTGCTGCGCCAGCCACGCCTGGGTTGTTTCGTGCCAGGATGGCGGCTCCGCCGCTGCGGCTTCCGCGACCGGGGGGGCGGCTGCGGGTGTAGACGGCCCGGGTTGAACAAGCACCGTGGCCGCATCGGCATCGGGCAGCGTGGTGATGGTGGCCGCCGGGCCAAGCGCCGGCGCCGCGCTGCGATAGACGAAGGTGCGGCTGGTAGCGGGGATGTACCCCAACGCCGCCGCGCGGTTTTGCATCTCGCTCAATGAGGTGCGCGTGGCGATTTCATGGATCAATGAGCTGTTTTGGAACTGAATCCATTCATACTCAGTGCGGAGGGCGCGCACCGTGCTTTGCGCTTCGGCGATCTGCACTGTGATCAGCACATGCGTGGTGATGCCGGCGCC
>JAPKMV010000013.1 GCA_026645635.1 Caldilineaceae bacterium | reverse complement strand
GCCAGCGACACGATGCCGTTGACCGCCGCCAGCAGCCCGTGGTTCTGCATCAACAGCAGATGCGGCTCGCCCGCAAAATACGCGCCCGCGGCGATGCCGATGGCCTCTTCCTCCTTGGCCACCTCCACCAGCCGCATGTCCGGGTCGTTGGCCGCCAGTTGCAGCAGATAGACCAGCCACGTCTCCGGCAGCGCCGACACCGAGCGAATGCCCGCATCCTTGATGCCCTGATAGACAGCTTTTGAGTTTTCCCGCGAAACCGTCACGTGCACCTCCGAGATGTCGTCGTGATGATTGCAATAGACCGCGGATTTGGCGGATAGGGCGGATACTCGCGGATTTTCTTTGAATTCATCCGCGCGAATCCGTCAAATTCGCCTCATCTGCGGTCTATGCGTGAAATCCAGCCAATGTCGCCTGCCAGCCGGCGTCGTCTTCGCCGGGTGCGTAGGGGTGATAGTAGGCGACGCGGTCGAGCAGCCCGCCGCCGTAGCGCGCCTTCACGATGGCCGGCAACTGCGCCCACTTGCCTGTGACCGCAAACGCGTCCAGCATCTCATCGTCGATCAGGTCGCCCATCGCCTGCCATTCCCCGCGCCGCGCCATGCTGCTCAATTGCTCGGCTACGCTGCCCCAGCCATGCAGGTCGACGATGGTGCGATAGGCCGGCGTGCTCATGTAGAAGGCGATCTGCTCACGCGCAGCGCGCTCATACTCTGCAGCCGGTTTGCGCCCGTCGGTGGGAATCGCAAAGGCCGCGGCCACCGCGGTGAAATCCTCGCGCCGACGGCCCGCGGCGGCCAGCCCTTCGCGCAGATGCGGCCAGGCGTACTCCAGCAGGTAGAGCGGCGAGTGAAAGGGGTGGATGTGCACACCCTCACAGTGGCTCCCGGCCAGCCGCAGCATCTGTTCGTTGACCGCAGAAATATAGATCGGCGGGTCGGGATAGTCCAGCGGCGGCTCCGCAAAGAAGGGCGTCATCAGCCGCAGCGTGTAGAATTCGCCCTTGTAGTTGAGCGACATCCCGCCTTTGCGCCAGCTTTCCCAGACGGCGCGCGTCGCCTCGATGGTCTCGCGCAGTTGGCGCACCGGCTTCTCCCAGCGCATGCCGTAACGCAGGACGATGTGTGCCTTCACCTGCGCACCCAGCCCCAGCACGAAGCGCCCGCGGCTGAAGCGCTGCAAGTCCCAGCCGATGTGCGCGAGCACCGTGGGCGAGCGCACCAACCCCACCGCGATGGCCGTGCCCAGCGTCAGGCGCGAGGTGTGCTCCGCGGCCAGCGCCAGCGGGAAAAAGGGGTTGTGCGCCGTCTCTGCCGTCCAGACGCCGTCGAACCCCGCCGCCTCCGCCGCCCGCGCCGTCGCCGGCATCTGCGCCAGGTCCTGGGTGATGAGATAGGTGTCGAAGCGCATGACGATTCCTTTCAGAAAGCGATAGACCGCGGATTTGGCGGATGCGGCGGATTTTCGCGGATTTTTCCTGTTTTATCCGCGTGAATCTGCCTAATCCGCCAAATCCGCGGTCTATCCCAATTCACGCCACCAGCAGATCCGTCGCCAACGCCGTCTCCACCGGCTGGCCGTCGACCAGCTCCAGCCGATAGCCGCGCGCGTTGGGCCGCGAACTCACGACGCGTCGCAGCGCGCCGTCGATGAAGTGGAAGGCCACGCCGTCGTCCGCGGCGTAGCCGGGCTGGATTGCGCCTGCGGCCAGAAAGCGGTGATACGCAGGCCGGCGCTGCGCCTCGCCGTCGTAGTGCGGGCAGAAGCTGCCGGGCAGAAAGCCCAGGCCGGGCAGCACGCTCAGTTCCGGCACAACCGAGTCGGTGATGTTCTGCTCGAACCAACAGTTGGCGCCCGCGCTGATGCCGGCCAGCACAGCGCCGCGCGCGTAGGCCGCGCGCAGCAGGTCGGGCAGCCCCCACTCGCGCCAGACCGCCAACATGCTCTTGGTGTTGCCGCCACCGACGAAGATCACATCCTGCTGCGCAAAGAGCGCGGCCAGATCGACCACGGGGCAACTGTAGAGCGAGACATGCACCGTCTGGCAGCCCAGGCTGCTGAAGGCGCGGTAAAAGCGCACGGTATAGTCCAGACTCTCGCCGCTGGCCTGGGCCAGAAAACAGACCCGCGGCGCGGCCTTGCCGGTCTGGGCAATGATGTAGCGGTCGAGCGCGGGGTTCTCCGGCTCCATCGAGAAACCGCCGCCGCCCATAGCGATGATGTGGCCCATTATGCTGCACCCCGATCGTGGACGTGGATCAATTCTTCTGCCCGCTCGACCAACATGCGGTTGCCGACAAAGAGCGGCACGCGCTGGTGCAAGGCCGTCGGCTGGATGTCCAGAATCGCCTGCGCACCGTCGGAGGCGTAGCCACCCGCCTGCTCGGCCAGGAAAGCCAGTGGCGCGGCCTCGTAGTTGAGGCGCAGCTTGCCGCCCGGCTTTTTCGGATCCTTCGTGTCCGCCGGGTAATAGAAGACACCGCCCGAAAGCAGGTTGCGGTGGAAGTCGGCCACCAGCGAGCCGATGTAGCGCAGCGACAGCCCCTTCTTCTCCGGCGTGTCGCGCTGGAGCCATTCCGTATACGCCTGCACGCCCGGCGTCCAGTAGGGTTGATAGCCCTGGTTGACGCTGTAGTATTTCGGCTTGCTCGGATACTTCAGGTTGGGGTGGGAGAGCAGAAATTCGCCGATGGCCGGGTCGAGGGTGAAACCGTGGACGCCGTTGCCGGTGGAATAGACCATCATCGTGCTGGAGCCGTAGAGGATGTAGCCGGCGGCCACCAGACTGCGCCCCGGCTGCAAGCAATCTGCCAGCGTGCCCGGCCCGTGCGCAGTGACGCGGCGGTGAATGGCGAAGATCGTGCCGACGCTCACGTTCATTTCGATGTTGGAAGATCCGTCCAGCGGGTCGAAGAGCAGTACGTAGTTGCCCAGTTCGAAGCGTTCGGGGATTGGGATGATCTCTTCTTCTTCCTCGGACGCCATCGCCGCCAGCCGACCGGTGTGGTCGTTGAGGCGGTAGATGGTGCGCTGGGCAAAAACGTCGAGCTTCTGCACCTCTTCGCCCTGCACATTTTCCTCGCCGGCGCTGCCGAGGATCTCGGCCAACCCGGCGCGCGTCGTCTTGCTGGCGATAATCTTGGCGGCCAGCGCCATGTCGTAGAGGATGTTGGTGAGCGCGCCTTTGGCCTCCGGGAACGCCATCTGCTGGTCCAGAATGAAGCGTTCGATTGTCACCAACTTGCCCTCGTAACCACCGAAATCAGTCACCGTTGACCTCCTGGCTAGATCGTTCATTTGGGCGAAAAATCAGATAGCAGGAGTATAGCACGGGCGCGGTTGCAGGCGAGTTTCCTGCGGAATCAATACAGACTTCAACTGAGCGCTGTTCGACCTGCTGAAGCAGGCTGGCGAGTTGGAAGCCTGTCATGATCTGATAAAATGAGCACAGCGTGCCGCAAGACAGATGCGTCACTGTCGTGACGGGCAGGATAGAGTCTGTTCAAACCTGGGAGCCAGCTATGCCAAACTTCAGTGAAGCCGATATCCGCGCCAGCGCATCTCCCCAATCGTACAGCCGCGGCGTGAGTTACCAGCGGGACGGCGCGGTGATGACGTTGGCCCGGCGCGACAACGTCATCACCGCAGAGGTCACCGGCAGCGACTACGATCCCTACGACGTCGCGATTCGTCTGGACGCGACCGGCGCCATTCACAGCGCCGATTGCTCGTGTCCGTATGAACTGGGCGGCTACTGCAAGCACATCGTCGCCGTCTTGCTGGCGGTCTTGAAAAACAGCCATGACATTGCCGTTCATCCCGGCGTGGCAAGCCTGCTGGAAGGGCTGGGCGAGGCGGAACTGCGCCAACTCATTCTCAACGTTGCCCAGGACGAGCCTGACTTTGCCGACGCCATCGAACGGGAAGTCAGTCTGCTCCGCAAAATCAGGGCGGTGGCGCCGGCGGGCAGCACGCCCGATCCCATCGTCGATCTGGCTGCCGTGCGCCGTGACCTGCGCCGCAGTTTCCGCCAGGCCACCCAGCGCGGCGAAGGCGGCTATCGTCGCGGCTATTACGACTACGACGACGGCGAGTATATCGACGCCGTCGCCATTCTCCGGCCACACCTCGCCGCTGCGCGTACATTCCTCGGCGACGGCCATCCGGCTGCCGCCAGCGAGTTGCTGACCGCGGTCATCGACGAATGGGGCGAGTGTGTGGCCGACCTCGAGGACTGGGTTTACGAAGCCAACGAAGACAGCATGGAGCAGGCGGCCACAGACGTGGATTTCCTGTTGGCTGAGTGCCTGCTCAGCCAGCCGCTGTCGCCGGCAGAGCGGCGCGGCTGGGAAGAGCGCCTCGACAATTGGTCCGAGGACGTCATGCGACTCTCGCTCACAGAACTGGCTCTGAACGCCTGGTGGGATGACCCCTGGCTACAGGCGGCCCTCCAGGGTCAGATTTCCGAGGCGGCGGGTGAAACCGCAGCGAACGCGCTGCTGGAAGAAATCGAGGAAGATGTCGAGGAAGAAATTGAAGACGATATCGAAGACGATATCGAGGACGATGAGCAGGATGATGTGCGGGTGCTGACGCCGGTCTGGCTCTCGATTCTGGAGCGCGCAGACCGGACGCAGGACTACCTCAACCTGGCGCTGGCTGCGGGTGAGATCGTCCTCTATCTCCTCAAGCTGGTGGCAATCGGCGCCGTCGAACAGGCCGTGACTGTGGCCCTGGCTCGCCCACTCAGCGCCGCAGCCAGCCTGAGCGTCGCCAAAGCCCTGGCCCAACAGCAGCGGCGCCCGGAGGCATTGGCGGTGGCCGCGCATGGTCTGGCGGCTCAATCCACCTATTCGACGGGCGAGCTTGCCGGTTGGCTGGCGCCGCTGGCCGAGCAGGCGGGCGAGCACGAACTGGCGCTCCGGGCAGCGCGCATCGCCTTTCTCAACCGCCTCACCTTGGCCGATTATCAGGTTGTGGAGCGCATGGCAGGTTCAGACTGGCCTGCCATCAAGGGTAACCTGCTGGCCGCGCTGAAGACCGCGAACAGCCAGGAGGTCATGGACATTTACCTCTACGAGCAGATGCTGCCGGAAGCAATGGCGCTCGTCAACAACCGGTCCTACTATGGCGACATAGCGCCGGTGGTGGCCGCAACGCGCACTGACTATCCAGACTGGGCGATCCAGCAGTGCAAGCGTCGCGCCGAGCCGATCATGGCCGGGGGGCAGTCAGCGGCTTATGCCGATGCTGCCGCCTGGCTGCGCCGGGCGCGGGAAATCTATGCGCAGCATGGCCGCCTGGCTGAATGGGAACCCTATCTGGACGGTCTGCTGGCGACCCACGGCCGCAAGTACAAACTCGTGCCGCTGCTGCGGGAACTGGCGTAGCCGCCGGCGAACATCTCGCTGTGTGCGCAGCGCGCAGGCGATTGATCCATCAGAGGAAAGTCCGGTTATAATACCCGCCGGGCATTGCGTCTGGTCTTGCACCCCGCATTGTGGAGTGAACATATTCATGAAGATCGACTTTTCAGGACGTGTGGCGTTGGTGACCGGCAGCAGCCGGGGCATCGGCGCGGCGATCGCCGGCGAGCTGGCTGCGGGCGGCGCCAAGGTGGCCGTCCACTATCGCGGCAACCCGGCGGGCGCCACCGCTGTCGTGGAATCCATCCAGGCCGCCGGCGGTGTCGCAGCGGTGTTCCAGGCCGACGTGGCCGACGTGGCCGCCGCGGCCGACCTGGTCAAGCGGGTGCAGGGAGAATTGGGCGGGCTGGACATCCTGGTCAACAACGCCGGCACGACGCGCGACACGCTGCTCCTCACCATGAAAGAGGACGACTGGGACGCGGTGATCGACACCAACCTCAAGAGCGTCTACGCGGTGACCAAGGCCGCGCTGCGCGGCATGGTGCGCCAGCGCTGGGGGCGCATCGTCAATATCACCAGCGTGGTGGGCATCTCCGGCCAGGCGGGCCAGGCCAACTATGCGGCGAGCAAGGCCGGCGTCATCGGCTTCACCCGCAGCCTGGCGCGCGAGGTGGCCAGCCGCAGCGTGACCGTCAACGCGGTGGCGCCCGGCTTCATCCCCACCCAGTTGACCGACGTGCTGACTGAGGAACAGCGCAGCGCCGTCCTCGCCAACACACCATTGGCGCGGATGGGGACGCCGGAAGAAGTCGCTTTCGCCGTGGCGTTTTTGGCGTCGGAGCAGGCCAGCTTTATCACCGGCCAGGTGCTCAACGTCGACGGCGGCCTGGTGATGGCCTGACCTGCTGAGACATATCCGATGAACACGATTGCCGCCAAAGACGAAGAGACCGGCCAGGCGTCACCCCTGCCCGCCAGACAACGCATGAGTGACGCAGCCCATGCGCTGCACATCCAGCAGCGGCAACTGGCGCGGCAATTGGCGCTCCAGGTGCTCTTCGAGGTGGACAGCGTCGGTCACCCACCGGGCGCGGTCGTCGATGCGCGGCTGGCCAACCCCATGCCGACCGATGTGGGCGACGATCCACAAATGGAGGTGGGAGCGGAGACCGACCGCTATCTGCGCCTGCTGGTCAGCGGTGTGGTGCTCCACCGCCCCGCGCTGGACGCCATCATCAGCACCTACGCGCCGGAGTGGCCGGTCGACCAGCTTGCCATCGTCGACCGCAACGTGCTGCGCATGGCGATCTTCGAGATCGGCAGCACCGAGGCGGACACACCGCCCAAAGTCGTCATCAACGAAGCAGTGGAACTGGCGAAACGCTTTGGTGGCGACACCAGCCCCCGCTTTGTCAATGGCGTGTTGGGGTCGGCGCTGGTTGCGGTGCAGCAGAAGTGCTTCGACCGCGACGAGACGGCAGCACGGCCGTAGGGTCGAGGGCCATGGACAGTTTCTTTGGAATTGGTCTTTTCGAGCTGGTATTGATCGCCGTCATCGCGTTGGTGGTGCTGGGGCCAGAGCGGCTGCCTGGCGCCATGCGCGAGGTGGCGAAGTATATGCGCCAACTGCGCCAGATCTCCGGCGAGTTCCAGTCCCAGTTCAGCGAAGAGTTGCAACTGTTGGATGAGATCAACCCCAAACGCATCATCGACGACGCGATCAAGCCGCCGCCCGCCAAACCCGCAGGGCAGCAGCCGCTGAAACCGGCAACGCCCGCCAGACCCGCAGCCCGGCCGCAGCAAGCGGCTGACCAACCGCCGTCGCCGCGGCCAGCGCCGACGCCCGCTGACGGCGATGTCGAGCATTCGATATTGCCGCCGCCCCCGCCATCAACGAATCCTGCGAACGCGGCTGGCGCCTCGCCGTCACCGGTTGCGCACAACGGCGCCGCTGCTGCGCCCGCCGATGAGACGACAGAGGCGGCGCCATGACGCCAGGCGCACCCGCGGCTGAACCCGTCGAAGGCAGCCGCATGACCCTGATGGATCACCTGCGCGAGCTGCGCACCCGGCTCATCTGGGTGCTCTCGGCGTTGGTCATCGGCACGCTACTCTCCATGCTCTTTGTCGATCCGCTGCTGCGCTTCATCCTGCGCCCGCTCACCGCGGCCGGCGCACAGCCCATGGCCATCGGGCCGACCGACACCATCACGATCTTCTTCAAGGTGGCGCTGACCTCGGGCGCGATCCTGGCCATGCCGGTCATCGTCTACCAGATCATCGCGTTTGTTTCGCCCGGTCTCTACCCGCACGAGAAGCGCAATCTCCTGCTGCTCCTGCCCGGCGTCATGCTGCTCTTTGCCATCGGCGCGGCCTTCGCCTACTTCATCCTGCTGCCTGCTGCGGTCGGTTTCTTGCAGAGCTTTCTGGGCGACCTGATCCTGCAAGAGTGGACGATCGACCGCTACGTCGATTTTGTCACGCGCATCGTCTTCTGGATCGGCGTGGCCTTCGAGATGCCGCTGGTCGTGGCGTTTCTGGCGCGCCTGGGCATTGTGAGCGGGCCAAAGCTGCTCGGCTTCTGGCGCCAGGCCATTGTGATCATCGCCGTCGTCGCCGCCATGATCACGCCCACGGTGGACCCGGTCAACATGGCGCTGGTGATGGCGCCGCTGGCTGTCCTTTACGCGGCCAGCGTGGGGCTGGCCTATCTGCTCTACCGCCCGCGCGCCCCGCGCGACTTCTCGCAGGAAGAGTTCATCCCCGCCAAGTACAAAGAGTAGCGAACGGCGGCGTCACGCAAAGCGAACAGAGATGTCACGCAAAGACGCAAAGACGCCAAGGGAAAGCCGTTGCGCCTTTGTATCTTGGCGCCGTTGCGTCTTTGCGTGACATCTTTTCTGCATCAGGACAAGCCAAATGGACCGCTTTGCGCTGATTGCCCGCAAGCAGGAAGTGCGCCGCCAGATCGAGCGCGTCAACCGCCAACTGGAGGCGGCACGCAGCGCCGCAGAACGCAACACCGCCGACCCCAAACAGGATCGGCGGCGCATCGCAAAACTAGAAGATCAACTGCAGCAACTGTTGGCCGAGGAGTATTCCCTGCGGCTGGCCATCGACCGCAGTGGGTGAGAGGGTGATGGGGTGAGAGGGTGAATGGTCACTCCCTCACCCTCTCACCCCATCACCCCCTCATTCCTTCTCCGGCCCTTGCGCTGCGATCTTCGCCTTTTCTTCCTCGACCAACATGCGGCGGAGCACCTTGCCCACCTGGGTCTTGGGCAGATCCTTGCGGAATTCGACAAAGGTCGGCACCTTGTAGGGCGCGAGTTTTTCCTTGCAGAAGTTGCGAATCTCCTCGACGGTGGCAGTCTGCCCTTCCTTCATCACGACGAATGCCTTGACCGTCTCGCCGCGCTTGGCATCCGGCACGCCGACGACCGCTGCTTCCATCACCTTCGGATGCATGAAGAGCACTTCTTCCACCTCACGCGGGACGATGTTGTAGCCGCTGGCGATGATGAGGTCTTTCTTGCGGTCGACGATGTAGAAGTAGCCGTCGGCATCCATCTTGGCAATGTCGCCCGTGTGGAGCCAGCCGTCGCTGTCGATCGTCTTGGCTGTCTCGCTGGGGTTGTTGTAGTACCCCTTCATGACCTGCGGGCCGCGGATGACCAGTTCGCCTTCCTCACCCACCGGCAGGAAGCCATACTTGCCATTGGCGTCGGCCTCCAGCGTCACGATGGCCATCTCTGTGCTGGGAATTGGCACGCCGATGGAACCCACGCGCACCTGGCCAAAGACCGGGTTGATGGTCGCCGCCGGCGAGCATTCGGACATGCCAAAGGCTTCCACCAGCTTGCCGCCGGTGATCTCCTCGAACTTCTGCGACACTTCCACGGGCAGCGCCGACCCGCCGCTCAGACAGACCTTGATCGAACGCAGGTTGTAGTCGGCAGCCTTGGCATTGTTGATGATGGCGATATACATCGCCGGGACACCCGGATAGATCGAGATGCGCTCCTTGGCGATCACATCCAGAATGTGGGGCGTGTTGCGCGGGTCCGGCACGATCACGATCTCGGCGGCGAGTGCGGTGCCAAAAAGCAGACCGGCGGTCATGCCGTAGACATGGAAACCCGGCAGGGCAAAGAGCACCTTTTCTTCGCCGCGCTTCAGGGACGGCACCCAGGCCAGCACCTGGGTGATGTTGGCCATCAGGTTGTGGTGGGTCAGCTCGGCGGCCTTGGGCAGGCCGGTGGTGCCGCCGGTGAACTGGAAGACCGCGCTGTCTTTGGCGGTGTCGAACGCGACGGCGGGCGCCTTCGCCGGGGACTTGGCCAGCAGGTCGCTGAAGAAGTAGGTGCCCGGCTTGGGCGAGACTTCTTTCATCATGCCGGTGGCGCGCACGGTCTTGGCCACGGTATTGCGGAAGAGCTTGCCCACGTAGTCGGGAATGTCGGTGATGATAATGTTCTTGATCGGCGTTTTGGGCTGGATTTCGAGCACTCGGTCGTAGAGGCCGCTGAGCGTAATGATCGTTTCAACGCCGGCGAGCTGCATGAGTGGCTGCAGCTCGTGCGCCGGGTAAGTGGGATTGGTGTTGACGATCGTCGCACCGGCCTTGAGGATGCCGTAGTAGGCGATAATCTCCTGGGGCATGTTGGGCAGCATAATGGCTACATGGCTGCCTTTGCCAACACCCAGGCTCGCCAGGGCCGCGGCAAGCTGATCCGATTGACGATTCAACTCACGATAGGTCATTTTTGCCTGCACGGCGATCCCCAAAGGGAGATATTTCAACACCATGCGCACGGCAATTTTGTCGGGATATTTGGTTGCTGCATCGATCAGCAACTGCTGGACGGGCGCGTCAGGAATCGTGACTGTTGGCGGGACGCCTTTCTCGTAGTTTGCCAACCAGGGATACGTGGAGGTCATAGCAGCTCCTTTAGATTATGGTTGAAAGTGGACAGAACGAAACCGTGCAAGCGGCCGGTTATGGATATCTCACAGCCATGATACCACACATCCTTTGACATCTGCACACTGTAAACATATACTGGAACGATATTGCCTGTCGTCTTGCGGCGTAATATCTCTACGCATCCGCAAAATTCATGACACAAAGACGCTGCAAAGAGAGTGATGCGATGACAACTGTACACGTCAAATGGGCGCAAGATCGGCTCTTTGAGGGAATTGGCTCGAACGGCGCCACCGCGCTGATGTCGCCCACGGATGGCCCCGGCGTCAGCCCCATGCAGATGCTGCTGCTGGGCATGGGCGGCTGCACCGCCTATGACGTGGTCGATATTCTGGAGAAACAGCGCCAGCCGCTGGCCGGGCTGGAACTTGAGATTACCGGCGCACGCGGCGAGGAACAGCCCAAGCCGTGGACGCAGATTCACGTACTCTATCGCTTCCGCGGCGACGGTCTCGATGCCGCCAAAGTCGAACGTGCGATTGCCCTGAGCGTCGAGAAATACTGCGGCGCGCTGGCCACCCTTGCGGGTGTGGCGCAGGTCACCCACGCCTACGAGATTCTGCCGGCCTGATATCGATCATGAGGTGAACCGTGACCGATGAAATCCAACGTGACAACACCCCACCGCCGACGGCGCTGGAAACCATCGTCGACAAGACGCTGCGCACGGTGTCTGACGCCGACGCCACCGCCGCCAGCAAGCGCGTCGATGAACTGCGGGCGCGCCAGCCTCACGCCACCACTGAGGAACTGGTCGAGCAGTTGATCAAGCAGAAGGCGATGCAGGCGGGCATGGTCGGTGCGGCCACATCGGCTGCGGCGTTGATTCCCGGCTTTGGAACCATCGCTTCCTTCACCATCGGCGTCGCAACCGATGTCGGCGTGACGCTGCGCCTCCAGTCGGAATTGGTGCTGGAGATCGCCGCGGCCCACGGCCATGCGCCCAGCCACCGCGAGAACCGCAACGCGCTCCTCATCGTCACCGGTGTCAACATGGGCGCCGAACGGCTGGTCAACCAGGCCAGCCGCAAGCTGGCGGAAAAGGCGGCGGAGCGCATGGCCGGGCGCTTCATCGTCAAGGCGATTCCTTTCTTTGGCGTTGCCATCTCCGCAGGCGCCAACATCTTGACGACCTACGCCATCGGCAAGCGCGCCAACGCCTACTTCGCCCTGGGGCCGGACGCGGTCGGCGACTGGGACTCCACCTTCCGCGCCGTCACCGGTGTGGATGAGCGCAAGCTGGTGGGCTGGCTGGCCGACGTGATGACCGCCTTCGGCGCCCTGGTGGGGGACCGGCTTGTCCAGATGCGCGACGCCACCGGTCGCCTGGCCCAGCGCACGGCGGCGGGCATTCGGCAGCGGTTTCGGCGAGAGCAGGGGGAATGATGAATGTAGAATGCGGAATGCGGAATAATTGACGCCTCACCGATTCCGTATTCATCATTCCACATTCCGCATTCTCGGAGGCGATCATGTTCGACAAGGTGCGCAAGTTATTCGGTGGTGTGCCGGCGGCGGCGCCAATCGCTGCGCAGGCCAGCGCTGTGTCGCTGGTGGTCGATGTGACCGACGCCGATTTCGACGCCGTGGTCGGGGCCAGCGAACTGCCGGCAATCGTCGATTGTTGGGCCGAGTGGTGCGAGCCGTGCAAAGTGATGTCCGCCTACGTGGAGTTTCTGGCGACGGATTTCGCCGATCAATTGCTGGTCGCTGCGCTGGATGTGGACGAGAATCCAGCCACATCCGAACGCTACGGCGTCATGGGGCTGCCGACGCTGCTGATCCTGCGTGCGGGCGAGGAGATCGACCGCATCGTCGGCGTCGCTCCCTACGAGGAGATCAAGGCCCGGGTCGAACGGTATCTATAGAAAGCGGGTCACAGAGGGCGCAGAGATTGCACAGAGGACGCGGAGAGAACAGAGAGTAATTGACGCTCTGTTTCCTCTCCGTGCTCTCCGTGCCATCTCCGTGACCTCTGTGTCCCATATCAAAACCATCGAGATAGACTGCGAGAAAACCGCTTATGCGCATGTCCAGAATGTTTTTCCAGACGCTCCGTGAAGTGCCCGCCGACGCCGACACCGTCAGCCACCAGTTGATGCTGCGCGCCGGCATGATCCACCAGATCGCCGCCGGCATCTTCGACATCTTGCCGCTGGCGCAGCGCATCAAACACAAGATCGAGGATATCATCCGCGAGGAAATGGACGCCATCGGCGGCCAGGAAGTCACCCTGCCCATGGTGCACCCCGCCGAGATCTGGCAGCGCAGCCGCCGCTGGTACGAGATCGGCAGCGACATGGCGCGCCTCAAGGACCGCAACGGTCGCGACATGTGCCTGGGCATGACCCACGAGGAAATCATGGCCGAGCTGGCGGCCAAGTTCATCAGCAGCTACCGCCAACTGCCGGTGATGCTCTACCAGATCCAGACCAAGTTCCGCGACGAGCCGCGGCCCCGCGCCGGGCTGATCCGCGTGCGCGAGTTCACGATGAAGGACGCCTACACCTTCGACCGCGACGAGGCCGGCATCAACGCCTACTACCCCAAGCTCTATCAGGCCTATTTCAACATCTTCGACCGCTGCGGCCTGGACACCGTTGCCGTGGCCAGCGACACCGGCATGATGGGCGGGAGCATGGCCCACGAGTTCATGGCGCTCACGGGCATCGGCGAGGACACGCTGGTGATCTGCGACGCGTGCGGCTACAGCGCCAACCGCCAGGTGGCCGCGTTCCGCAAGCCCGCCCCCCCCACGGAGGCGCCGCTGCCGCTGGAAGAAGTCGCCACGCCCCACGTCGAGACCATTGCCGCGCTGGCCGCGTTCCTGGGCATCCCGGAGAGCCAGACCGCGAAGGCCATCTTCCAGATTGCCACAGTCGAGGGACCCGACGGGCAACCCAAGGATCAGTTTGTCTTCGCCGTCGTGCGCGGGGACATGGAACTGAACGAGACCAAGCTGACCAACGCCATCAAGGCGCGGCGGCTGCGCCCCGCGGTGACGGAGGAGATCCTGGCCATCGGCGCCACGCCCGGCTACGGCTCACCCATCGGCATCGACCGCAGCCAGGTGCTGCTGCTGGTGGACGACCTGGTGGCGGCCAGCCCGAACCTGGTGGCGGGCGCCAACCGCGAGGGCTATCACCTGCGCAACACCAACTACGGCCGCGACTACACCGCCGACCGCGTGCTCGACCTGGTGGCCGCGTCCGACGGCGACGGCTGCCCCACCTGCGGCGCGCCGCTGCGCACCGTCCGCGGGGTGGAGGTGGGCAACATCTTCAAACTGGGCACCAGATACAGCATTGCCATGGGCGCCACCTATCTGGACGAGAACGGCGAGTCGAAGCCCATCGTCATGGGGTCCTACGGCATCGGGCCGGGCCGGCTGATGGCCGTGCTGGCGGAGGTCCTCAACGACGAAAACGGCCTCAAATGGCCGATCACCGTGGCGCCCTACCAGGTCGCGCTGATCAGCCTGGCGACGGACAAGACGCCGGAGGTGGCCGCGGCTGCGGAGCGCATCTACGCCGACCTGGTGGATGCGGGCGTGGAGGTGATCTACGATGACCGCAACGAACGCGCCGGCGTCAAGTTCAACGACGCCGACCTGATCGGCATTCCGATCCGGTTGACCGTGGGCGGCAAGGGCTTGCAGCGTGGCGTGGTGGAGATGAAACTGCGGCGCAACGGCGAAACCGCCGAGTTTGCCGTAGACACCCTGGTCGACGACGTGTGGGATCTGATCGCCGACGAGCATGAGCGCATCCAGGCGCGCGTAGTGGAGCGGGTGCTGGCGGAGTAGAGCTAGATCTATTCGATGAAGACTTTCTGCGGCATTACAACCGATGGCATGTTGGACTATCTGGCAGCCATCTACAGGCTGGGCAATGGTGACAGCAGCCAGGAGCGGGTGACGACCTCGGCGTTGGCCGAGAAGATGTGCGTCTCCGCGGCCGCGGCCAGCAGTATGCTCAAGCGGCTGGAGGAGTCGGGCTTTGTCGAGCGCTCCAATGTGGACGGGATCATGCTCACCGAGCAGGGTCGGTTGGCTGCGCTGCAGCTCGTGCGCCGGCACCGGCTGCTGGAGGTCTTTCTGGTCAACACGATGGGCTTCACCTGGGACCAGGTGTCTGTAGAGGCGCACCGCCTTGAACATGCCATCAGCGCGGCGTTCGAGGAGCGCATGGAGCGCATCTGCGGCTATCCCACCCACTGCCCCCACGGCGACCCCATCCCGCGCAAAGATGGCGCACTGCCGGCGGAGACACTGGTCGCCGTGCCGGAGATGACGCCCGGCCAGACGGGTGTGCTGCGCCGCGTCGCCAGCAACGACGCCCGCGTGCTGCGCTACTTGAGCCAATTGGCGCTGGAGCCGGGGCGCACCCTGCGCCTGATCGACCTGGCGCCCTTCAACGGCCCGGTCACGCTCGACCTTTTCAACGGCCAGACAGCACAGCCGCTTGCCACCCAGGTGATCGGCAGCGAACTGGCCGCCAAACTCTATGTCTATTGCGAGGAGGCCGCACATGGCTGAGCATCACTACACGGCTGCCGGCGGCGTGGTGGTCGACGGCGAGCGCATGTTGGTTCTCGACCGGCCCGAACGCAGCGAGGTGCGCCTGCCCAAAGGCCATGTGGAAGCCGGCGAAGATCTGGCTGCCACCGCGGTGCGCGAGACGCAGGAAGAGAGCGGCTACGCTGACCTGGCCGTAGTGGCCGATCTGGGCGAGCAGATCGTCGAGTTCGATCTGCTTGGCGACCATGTGGTGCGCACCGAACACTATTTCCTCATGGACCTGCGCAGCCCGCGCCGCATGAAGCAGCCGGCCAAGGATGCGCAGCAGTTCAAGCCGCGTTGGGTCACCTTCGCCGAAGCCGCAGCGCAGCTCACCTTCCCCGCGGAGCAGGAATTCGCTCACCGCGCGGCGGCCGCTCACCGCCGGCGCCGACAGCAGCCATGACCGAGCGCGTCACCATCATCGGCGGCGGGCTGGCGGGCACGGAGGCCGCCTGGCAGATCGCCAGCCGCGGCGTCCCGGTTCATCTCTACGAGATGCGCCCGCAGCGCAGCACCGAAGCCCATGTCACCGACCGGCTGGCCGAGCTGGTCTGCAGCAACTCCATGGGCAGCACCCTGCCCGACCGCGCGCTGGGCATCCTCAAGCAGGAACTGACGCGCCTGGGCAGCCTGGTCATCGCCACGGCCTTCAATCACGCGCTGCCCGCGGGCGCCGCGCTGGCCGTCAGCCGCGAGGAATTCAGCGCAGAGATCACTGAACGCATCCACGGCCACCCGCTCATCACGGTGCACCGGGAGGAAGTGACCGCGATCCCCGACGGGCCGGTCATCATCGCCACCGGCCCGCTTACCAGCCCCGCGCTCACCGCGCAGATCCAGGCGCTGACGGGCGAGCGCCATCTCTATTTCTACGACGCGATGGCGCCTATCGTCGTGGCCAGTTCCATCGACATGAGCATCGCCTTTCGCCAGAGCCGCTACGACCGCAACAGCGACCTGGGCGGCGCATCCAGCGACGAGGGCGACTACATCAACTGCCCGCTGAACCGGGAAGAGTATGCGCAGTTCGTGCAGGCCGTGCTGACCGCACCCAAGATCGAACTCAAGGGCGCCGACAAGGAACTGGAGCGCTACTTCGAGGGCTGTATGCCCATCGAGGCATTGGCTGCGCGCGGGGAGCAGGCGCTGGCCTTTGGCCCCATGCGCCCGGTGGGGCTGC
>JAPKMV010000139.1 GCA_026645635.1 Caldilineaceae bacterium | reverse complement strand
GCACGATCAGGTCGAAGGTCATCGCCGCCGAGACCGGGAAGCCGGGGATGCCGGCAATGGCCTTGCCCGCGGCCACGCCCAGGATCACCGGGTGGCCGGGGCGAATGGCGATACCGTGGACGCAGAGCGTGCCCAGTTCCGCGACAATGGACGCGGTGAAGTCCTCTGAACCGGCCGACGAGCCGGCGTTGACGACCACCAGGTCGTGGGTGGCCAGCGCCGCTTCTACCGTCGCTTTGATCGCAGCGCGCACGTCCCGCTCGAATGGCATCCGGGTGACGACTGCGCCGGCTTCTTCCGCCAGCGCGCCCAGCACCAGCGAGTTATACTCGATGATGTCGCCCGGCTTGAGGTCCGCGCCGGGCGGAACAAGTTCGGTGCCGGTGGGCAGGATCGCCACGCGCGGGCGGCGGTAGACGCTCACGCTGGTGTGGCCACAGCCGGCGATGGCGCCCAGGTCCTGCGGGCGCAGGCGGTGGTTGGCGGGGAGCACCAGTTCCGTCGCCACCATGTCTTCGCCCATGGGACGCACATAGCGCCAGGGTGGCGTGGCCGCGATGATCTCGATGAAGTCACCATCGGCCCGCTGCACCAGGTGTGTGTCTTCGATCTTGATCACGGCGTTGGTGTCGGGCGGGAGCGGGTCGCCCGTGTCGAGCGGGTGGGCGCGATGGCCGACGCGCAGGAGCAGCGGGCTGGTTTCGCTGGCGCCGCGGGTCTCCTCGGCGCGCACCGCGTAGCCGTCCATGGCCGCGGCGTGGTAGTGGGGCGAGGAGATCTTCGCCCAGACCGGCGCCGCGGTGACGCGACCCAGCGCTGCGGCCAGTGGGATCGTCTCGGCAGGGAGCGTCGCCAACGCGCCGGCTGCATCCAGTGCGGTGTGCCAGCTTGCCAGCGCCTCGCTCAGCGCGACGTCGTGGAGATAGATGTTGCGTTCGTCAAGGTTCATGGTTCAATCTGTAGGGGAGCATTGAAGTCTTCAGACAAGATCAGCTTGCCGTAGACATCAGCGAAGGCTTCTTCAATTGACAACCTCCGCCTGATTGGCGTCAAACGAGCGATAGGGCGATCATTATCGGTGATAATCACAGTCTCCTCGTCATGCTCAACTGTGTCCAGAATCTGGAATAGATACGTTTCCAGATATTCCTTTGTGATGGTCCGCATTTCTCGTCCCCTGAACAATCGGCGTCAATGATTTCAAAGTAGCATCTGCTTTACTGCGGCGTCAATCCTGGAGATTTGCACTCTCAGCGTCTGGCAATGACTGCACACGCCTGGTCAAAGTGCGACCAGGCCAAAGCGAAGTCGCCAATACTGACCATTACTGGCGCCTGGTCTGGATAGTCCGGATCAAGAAGGTATACTGTGTCATCATCGATACCCACGACGACGACAGCGTGTGGGGCGTCCTCCTCGGCATAGGGAAGATCGGCAGTGCGCAGAAAAACGATCGGCGGTTGACCTGCCGACAGAAATGTACGGAGTTCGCGCAATGAGCTTGTATCGTAGCGAACCTGGAATCCCCAACCAGTCAAACGGCGAATATTGGATGCCGGTGTGCCCCACGGGAGCGCGCCGATCTGACGACTGATATCTTCCTGCAAGGCCGGCTCTTCCAGGTAAGCAAGCACCATTGCGGCGCACGCCGGCAAGCAACCGCCAGGGTCAACTTGTTGCAGATAAGGTACGTCGAGCAAGTGCATCGGCACGTTCGCGCATCTCCTCAAGCGTGCTCTCGTCGAAGATCATCTCGCCTGTCTCGACATCGACGTCGATTTCGCCCACTTTGCCGACTAATCCCAGCTGGGGAAAGCCCATCCAGACAGGCACGCGCCAGCGTAAACGCTCCGCAACCACCAGCGTCGGCGCGTTGCCACACAGCAGGTTGCTGACGCGATCCAGCACAAGCCGGCTGACCTTGCGTTGCGCCGCAGTCGCACTGACCTGGGTCTGCGCACGCACCTTGATATCGATCTCGACGTCAGTCATGTTGGGAAAAGTCATGGCACCCAATTCAACTTGCATCGGATGGCGCCTCCTTGTGGTTGACGAGAATCATGCACCTTACCTGGGAGAGTCGTGTCGCATCAGCAGGTGAAAGTATACCACAAGCGTCGGCTCTGCCCCTGCAATCCCATCGAATTGGGGCGTCAGTCAGCTTGCTTCGTCTGACGCCGATCCAGACCAAAGGGTGTAGGAACTGCCCCAAACCTGAAGCAGCCCCGCCAATCCAGGCGATTGCCGCAACGCCGCAACCCGGCTATAATCGAGCCGCAGCACCACCCAACCAACATCAACCAGGAGCAAGGAGAGAAACCATGCAGAGCAAGCGCGAACCCGGCAAGTACATCGAAGTGGAACCGGGCGTCGAACTTTATTATGAGGACTACGGCCAGGGGACGCCGCTGCTCTTCGTCCCCGGCTGGACATTTACCGGCGAGGTGTTCGAGCATCAGGTCGCGCATTTTGCCGCAACCCACCGCGTCATCGTCGTCGATCCCCGCGGCCAGGGACGCTCCTCGGTCACGCTCCACGGCAATGACTACGCCACCCACGGCGCCGACCTGGCAAAGCTGATCAAGGCGATGGAACTGCGCGACGTAGTGCTGGTCGGCTGGTCGTTCGGCTCTCTGGCGGCTTGGAGCTATGTGCAGCAGGAGGGTCTCGCCGCGCTCAAGGCAATGGTCGGCATCGATCTCTCGCCCAAGCCGCTCTCCACCAATCCCGACGATTGGGTGGAAGGCCCGCTGGACGAAATCGCCGGCGCCTACAACGCCTATCTCCAGTCCCGCCAGGGGCAGCGCGACTTCGTGACCTTCTACGCCGACGAGGTCATGGTGCAGCGGGAACTCACCCCGGCGGAGATGTTCTGGATCGTGGAGCAGTCGCTGAAGACGCCGCCCCACGTCGCGGCCGCGCTCTTTGCCTCCGGCATGTTCTCCAACTATCTCGAAGCCGCCGGCCAGGTGGATGCGGCGCTGCCCGCGCTCGCGATCATCGCCGAGCACTGGGCCGACACCGCGAAGGCGTTTCTGGGCAAGCACTGCCCCAACACCCGCACCGCGGTCCTGGGTGGCCACATGATGTTCTGGGAATACCCTGCGCGGTTCAACCAGATCCTGGAGGAATTCCTGGCTTCACTGTAGACGCCATCCGCTGCCAAACCTGAACGAGACCGGACGAACAGATGCAGTTCAAGTTGCGGCAAGGCAGCACTACAACGGATTTGGAAAGGAACGGAACCTGCGCCTGCTGGGGATGGCACTGCTGTATCCGTTGTTCTCTCAATCCGTTGTAGTTCTTTTCGCCCCAGCCATGACGAACCGCCGATGATTTGCCTTGTTGCCTTTGTTGACTACAATGGAGGTAGTACCGACAGAATCGCTCCCATATTTGATTCAGATCTGAGCAGGGTGGAGACCTCGATGCCCGGTGTCAAGATTGGCGCTTATGAAATTCGCTTCTACGAATACGATCTGGATGAGCGCCCTCATGTACATGTACGGCGTGAGGGGAAACAAGCCAAGTTTTGGCTCACGCCAGTTCAGTTGCATAGAAACAGCGGTTTCGCCGATCACGAACTCGGCAAAATTGAGCGAATACTGCGCATGAATCGTGACCGGCTGGTCAATTTGTGGGAACAGGAAGCAAGGAAAAGATGATCACGAAGCTGCGCGTCGCAGAACCAGCGGCAGTATACAGCGCAGACGAGGCGCCGGCATTCACCATACCGGTTGCGCTGCCTGAGATGGACGAAATCCGCCGTCTCGCCCTTGCCCTGCATGCCCAAAACAAGGTCTATGCCGGCGAAATGTGGGGGTGGCCCGTCAGCTATGAACCTGAATCGGCGGAGCCGCCTCTTGATTCCAAGATGACCTTCACGCCGGCATTTTTCTTCATCGGCGTATGGCCACTCTGGTATGTTTCGCTTTCTTGGGATTCCGGGCGCGAGGCAGAACCCACTCTGTTGATGGGCGATGAGTTTGTCGTTCCGCCCGCGGCGCACGCAGAGCTTGTGCTATGACCAGAAACCACCATCGCTAACCATGCTCATCCGCGAAAAAGTCATCGCCGCACTCGAACGCAAGCGCGAGCAGTTTCTCAACTTTCGCAACGAACAGCGCCACCAGGGCGAGTTGGTGGCGGAGAAACTGGATGCGTTCCTCCGCTACGACCAGGCGGCGATTCTGCACAAGCTCGCCCTGGCCGGCGTTGAGTGGCCGGGCGCGCTGCCCACCGCCGAGTTCGACCAGGCGGAACGGCTGCGCCTCCCCTTCGACCAGAACTGGAGTTCCCACGACGCCGCCCGGGCCTGGGCGCAGCCCATCCTGCAGGACGCGCCGGTGGCCGCCGTGGATGGCAGCCAGATCATGCCGACCAAAGACATCGCGCTGCCGCTGGGTGCGGTGCAGATCGGCTGGTTCATCAACTACCACGCACCCGGCGGCCGTTATGAGAAGGATGTCAGCTTCGAGGTGCTGGCGCCGGACGAACTCGGCGACGAGACCGACGACCCGGAGCGGGGTTTTCCCGACTGGCGCGTCAACCAGCGGCGCTTCGTGGGCGAGTGCGAACGCATCCGCGCGCTGATGGAACGGTTTGCCGCCGACCCGCCGCCGCGCCCGCCGCTCTGTTTCTTCGACGGCTCCCTGGTGATCAGCTTCGCCGGCCAACTGCGCCCATCGCGCGCTGAACCCTATCTCCAGGCCGTACAGGCGATGCTCGATGTCTCCCGCACACTGCGCATCCCCCTCGCCGGCTTCGAGTGCGCGCGCCTGGACATTCTCACCCAGCAGCAGCGGGCGCCCTTCTACAAAGAGATCGCCTTCTGCTACATGCGGCTCACCGCCGACCGCCCGCCGGCGCGCATCGAGCTGCCGCTGTGGATGGTGGAGGAGGGCTGCGCCGACGCTGCGCTCGACCTGGTGCGCGCCGAGTGCGTCATCGGCGCGGGCTATCCCTACGCCATCGAAACGGCCGACGCCACCGCCGTCATCCAGCAAGCCGACCGGGAGCGTTTCCTGGCGTTGGTGCAGCAGTTCGCCGAACGCGAAGGACTCGCCTTCGGCCAGACGCGCAAGCTGGCCAGCAAGCTGACGCGGCGCGGGTAATAGGTTTATTGTCAATCTCACAATCTCATAATCTCGCAATCTCGTGGGCAAATGAGATTGTGAGATTATGAGATTGGAGACTGGAGATTAGAGATTGGAGGCGCCAATGACGTTGCGCGAACGAATGCGACCGGCAGTGACGACGATGGGCGAATCGGCGCGGACGGCGCTGATCTTGAACAGGCTGGCCGCGGGTGGAGGGGCGCGGGCACTGGCGCGCTCGCTGCGGCGCAAGCCGCGGCGGCCCGACTGGTCGCTGCCCTATGCCGGCGTGGTGGAGATGATGCTGCTGGGCACGCCGAACGGCGAGATCGAGGCGCAGGCGATCCGCGATTCCCTCGACCGCGTCAGCCTGCTCAACGCCGCGCGCCCGGCGCCGCGCACTGATGTCAACCTGGGTGATTTTCATGGAGAGTGGCTGGACACCGCGCCGGCCGGCGGACGCGTGCTGCTCTATCTCCACGGCGGCGGCTATGTCTCCGGCTCACCCGCCACCCATCGCTCGTTGATGGTGCGGCTAGGCCATGCTGCCAACGCCCGCGTCTTTGCGCCTGATTATCGCCTTGCGCCGGAATTTCCGTACCCGACGGCGGTGGAAGATGCCTGGGCCGCCTACTGGTGGCTGCTGACGCGCGGCGTCAAGCCGCAGCAGATTGTCGTAGCGGGCGACTCGGCCGGGGGCGGGCTGACCGTGGCGCTGATGCTGGCGCTACGCGAGGCGAACATGCCGCTGCCGGCGGGCGGCGTCTGCCTCTCCCCCTGGTTCGACCTGGCGCTGACCGCGCGCTCGATGACGACCAACCGCCAGAGCGATTATCTCAACGATGCGATTCTGCACGCATCGGCGACCATGTACCTGGGCGACCATGATGTGCGCGATCCGCTGGCGTCGCCGCTCTATGCGGACCTGCGCGGCTTGCCGCCGCTGCTGATCCAGGTGGGCACGGCGGAGATGCTGCTGGACGATGGCCGGCGCTTTGCTGCGCGCGCCCGCAAAGCCGGGGTGAACGTGACGCTGGAGGAGTATGCCGGCATGGTGCACGTCTGGCACTTCACCTATCTGGTGGAACCGCGTGCACGCCAGGCAGTGCGCGCCGTTGGGGAGTTCGTCGCGCGCGAAATGGGGAAGCAATAGACCGCGGATTAGGCGGATTCGACGGATTCACGCGGATTTTGTTTAATCCGCGAAAATCTGTCGAATCCGCCTAATCCGCGGTCTATCCATTGAGCGCAGGGTACTATCCGCGCTAATCCGCCTAATCCGCGGTCTATCAATCCAGATATCGGTACGCGATCAACGTCAGGAACTCGATGAAGTCGTCGGTCTCGCACAGCTTGTCGAGAATCTCGGCGGCTTCCTCGTAGCGGTCGGCGGAGGTGCCGCCCAGCTTGGCCAGTTCCTCGTCGCGCACCTGCTCGTAGAGCGCGCGGGTGATGGGGCGGCCGTCGGTCAGTTTGGCGTTGTGGTGAATCCACTGCCAGATCTGCGAGCGGGAGATTTCGGCGGTGGCCGCGTCTTCCATCAGGTTGTTGATGGCCGCCGCGCCGTTGCCCTGCAGCCAGGCGTTGATGTACTGCAGCGCCACGCTGACGTTGAGCCGCAGCCCGCCTTCGGTGATCGTGCCGCCGGGCACGCCCACGGCCACGATCTCCCGGTCGCTCACCCGCACATCCTCGCGCAGACGATCCTTCTGGTTCGGCTTGTCGCCCAGCGCGGCGTTGGCGATCTCCAGCACCGTGGGCACCAGGTCAGGATGGGCTACCCAGGTGCCGTCGCAGCCGTCGCCAAACTCGCGCAGCTTGTCCTCGCGCACCTTGCCCAGCGCCATTTCGGTCACTTCCATGTCGCGGCGGTTGGGGATGAAGGCCGCCATGCCACCGATGGCGTGGGCGCCCCGCTTGTGACAGGTGCGGATCATCAGCTCGGTGTAGGCGCGCATGAAGGGCACCGTCATCGTCACCTGGGCGCGGTCGGGCAGGATCATGTCCTCGCGCTTGGCGAACTTCTTGATCGCGCTGAAGATGTAGTCCCAGCGCCCGGCGTTGAGGCCCGCGGCGTGCTCGCGAATCTCGTAGAGGATCTCTTCCATCTCCAGCGCGCCGAGGATCGTCTCGATTAGCACCGTGGCGCGGATCGTGCCGCGGGCAATGCCCAGTTGATCCTGGGTGAAGTTGAAGACATCGTTCCAGAGGCGCGCCTCCAGGTGACTCTCCAGCTTGGGCAAATAGAAATAGGGGCCGGAGCCGCGGCGCAGCAGTTCTTTGGCGTTGCGGAACATGTAGAGGCCAAAGTCGAAGAGACTGCCGGAGATCGGCTCGCCGTCGACCAGCACATTTTTCTCGGTCAGGTGCCAGCCGCGTGGGCGCACGAGCAGCGTCGCCACGGTGTCGTTGAGCTTGTAGGTCTTGCCGTCGGGGTTGACAAAGGAAATCGTGCGGCGGATGGCATCGCTGCAGTTGATCTGCCCTTCGATGGCGTTGAACCAGGTGGGCGAGAGCGCATCCTCGAAGTCGGCCATGAAGACCTTGGCGCCGGAGTTGAGCGCGTTGATCATCATCTTGCGCTCGGTGGGGCCGGTGATCTCCACGCGGCGGTCATTCAGGTCCGCCGGCGCGGGCGCCACGCGCCATTCGCCGCTGCGGATGTGTTCGGTGG
>JAPKMV010000138.1 GCA_026645635.1 Caldilineaceae bacterium | reverse complement strand
CCCGCTGCAGCCACGTTGCCGCCCAACGACAATCCGGCCAGCGTCACATGGTCGCCCAGCCCCACGGCCAGGTCGACGTTCGGGTCCATGACGCTGAGCAGTTCCTCTGCGGTGAGGTCGGCCAGGTGGTTGCCGGTGCGTTCGGCGTAGCCGTGGCGGGGCAGCCGCGGCACGAAGACGTTGTAGCCCTCGTCGAAGAGCAACTGAGCGAACTCGTGGTACTGGAAAGGGCAGGCGGTCAGGCCATGATAGAGCACGATGGCGCGGGCGGTCTTCTGGCCGTGGGTCAGGAGAAAGGGCAGACACTTGGGGTCGATGTCGCCGCGCGCCTCTTCTGCGGCCAGATACGCATCGAAGCGGGCGATGGCGTCGTCATAGCTCGTCGCCGGGTTGGGCGAGGAGGTGATGGCGACCGGCGCCACCTCCGGCATGGCAAACGACCAGGCGTAGATGCCGGCGTAGGCCAGCATCACCAGGGCAACGATGCCCAGCAGGATCAGACCGACGACCTTGAAGAATTTTCTCACGAGTAGTGCTCCTAATCTGAATGACAGCGAGCGACGCGCACGACGCCCCAGCTTTCGTTGGCCAGGGTAAACCCAGTCCTCTATTGTCACATGAGCAGTTGCCGACAGGTTTGACGCAGGCAGAAGAATATGGTTGAATAGAGTAAGAGCGGTATCGTAAGTCCTGGTAAAGCTGGGTGTTCGTAGAACACCCCATTCCGTCTATTGGGCGGTGGTAATCGGCCTCCAGGCTGAGCCGCTATTTTTTTGCGCTTCTGCTGCGACGATAGTCTTCAGTTCAACAACGCGCTCCCGCAAAATGGCAGACCATTCATTGGCGCCTTCTGCCTGCCGTCTCAGTGCCCAGGCAACAAAGTCAGCCGCCTGCAAACCAGGGTGAGCCATTGAATCCGCCTGCTCAATAATCACAATCTGCTGCGAGATTGCAGCGATGGCTCTCCGAATGGCAAGTTCCAATTGCTCGCGCTGACGCGGCCGTGTATAGCGCCGATCAATTGTCACTCGCAGTTCGGGATATTGCGCCACTGCCAGAGCTATCGCCTCAGCCACGGCGCGCTGATAGCCCGGTTCGGCACTCTTTGTGGTCAGGCCACGCTTGTCGAGTATGAGTCCATAGATGGCACAAGGTTCATTGGCAATGAACGTAAGTAGCCGTCGAATCACCTTTTCGTCAGTCTGCGCTGCTTTCAATTCGCTGGCTGGAACCTTGCGGTGCAAACTGCGCCGTGCCCGGCGCACGTGCAGGTCAATATCCCGGCTGGATTCCACCACCAGGACCGCCACCGCCAGAAATCTACCGCCGGCAGCAGGCGAGGGTGCACCTGACTCATCGACAAATGCAACGCGCTGCGAATTCATTCGTCATCCGGTCATCGGGTGGGTGCTGCTTTTCATTACGCGGGAGACGATCTCAGATGGGCGTCTGCGCCCAACAGACGCTCAGTTCTCAGCACCTGACCCAATGCGCAGGTGAGCGAGTAGATGCAATTCAATCTGCCTGATTCATACACGAGTTGACTGTTAGCCAGCAACGCGCCGGTCAAGCGCAGCGCGGAATTCGCGCACGAAAGCGGCAAATTCCGCCTCGGTCAGAAAGGGTTTGATCTGGTCGATCAGAAACATCATCCAGTCCACCCGCTTGTCGGCGGGCACGCCACGGCCGATGTACTCGCCGGCGTTTTGCAGGAGGGGGGTGACTTCGACGTCGTATAAATCAGACATGATGGCAGCCTTTCTTGCGTCTGTGTTGACAAACCAGGATGCTGTGAGAATCCTGGTTTATGAGGCTAGAAAATGCCCAACTCTTCCTTGGCATCTTCCGACATCATATCAGGATTCCAGAAAGGCGTCCAGGTCAGGTGGATGTTGACTTCCTCCAAATCCGGGAAGGCGATGTGCGTCTCGCGCTGGACGTTGGTGATGATCTCCGGGCCGGCGGGGCAGCCGGGGCTGGTGAGCGTCATCGTCACCTCGGCGGTCTTTTCCGGCGTGACGGCCACGTCGTAGATCAAGCCCAGATCGACGATGTTCATCATCAACTCCGGGTCTTTGACCTTCAGCTTGATCAGTTCGCGGACTTCATCAGGTGTGGGCAGGGCCATGATTTGCTCCTTTATTCTGGTCGTTCCAACCAAACGGCGCCGTCTTCTACACGCACGGCAAATGTCCGGGTCGGTTCAAAAGCGGGAAAACGCACGGCGGCGCCGGTGCGAATGTCGAAACGGGCGCCGTGGCGCGGGCATTGCACCAGGCAGCCATCCACAACGGCGCCTTCTGTCAACGGGCCGCCGTCGTGGGTGCAGACATCTTCGATGGCGTAGATCTCGCCCTCCAGGTTGAAGAGCGCCACGCGCACGGTCTCCACCTCGACCAGCTTGCTGCCGCCGAGGGGAATTTCTTGCAATTGGGCTACTTTTACAAAGTCACTCATAGTGTTTGCGTTTGTCGATCTTGTTGGTTCGTTGGCGTCAGGTGGTGAGAAGAACATCGTCCGTCTTGCCTATTCGGGCCACTCTTCCAGGCCCCACACGCCGGCCTTGAGCACCTTGAGCGGGAGCAGCGCGCACTTGAGGCGCACCGGCCCGATCTGGATGCCCAGCATCTCCAGAATGTACTCCTTGTCGAGCGCCTTCAGTTCCTCCAGCGGCTTGCCGAGGATTTCCTCCATCAACATGCTTGCCGTGGCTTGAGAGATGGCGCAGCCGTGGCCGTCGAAGGCTGCATCCACCACGATCCCGTTTTCCACCTTCAGTTCGATGGTGATCTCGTCGCCGCAGAAAGGGTTGTGGTCGTGGAACTGGATGTCCGGCGCCGCCAGATGACCCTTCTGCCGCGGATGTTTGTAATGGTCGAGAATCGCTTCCCGGTAGAGATCGTCGCTCATAGCGCAAACACCTCCTGCGTCTTATGCAGGGCCTCCACCAGCACGTCCACCTCCGCCGTCGTATTATACAGGTAGAAGCTCGCCCGGGCGCTGGCGGGAATGCCGTAGCGGGCGTGGAGCGGCGCGGCGCAGTGATGGCCGGCGCGCACGGCCACGCCGCTGCGGTCCAGCAGCGCAGCGATGTCGTGGGGATGCACGCCCTCCAGCGTGAAGGCGATCAGCCCGCCCCGCTGCTCCGGCCCGGGGCCGAGGATGCGCAGCCCTTCCACCTCGCTCATGCGGTCGTAGGCGTAGCGGGTGATCTCCTGTTCGTGCGCCCGCACCCAGTCCATGCCGACGCTTTGCAGATAATCCACTGCCGCACCCAACCCGATCCCTTCAGCGATGGCCGGCGTGCCCGCCTCGAACTTGTAAGGCAGGCTGTTCCACTTGCTGCCGGCCATCGTCACTTCGCGGATCATGTCGCCGCCGCCCATGAAGGGCGGCATCGCCTCCAGCAGGTCGCGCTTGCCGTAGAGCACGCCGATGCCGGTCGGCCCGCACAGCTTGTGGCTGCTGAAGGCGAAGAAGTCGGCGTCCAGCGCCTGCACGTCCACCGCCATGTGGGGCACGCTCTGCGCGCCGTCGATGAGCACCCTGGCGCCCACCGCGCGCGCCCGCGCCACCAGCTCGTCCACCGGGTTGATCGTCCCTACCACGTTGCTGGCGTGGACGAAGCAGAAGAGCTTGGTGCGCTCCGTCAGCAGTTCATCCAGCGTATCGAGATCGAGCAGCCCCTGGTCGGTGACCGGCACGTAGCGCAGAGTGAAGCCGAGCTGGTCGCGCAGAATCTGCCAGGGCACGATGTTGGCGTGATGCTCCATCTCAGTGATGAGCACCTCGTCGCCCGGGCGCAGGTTGGCGCGGCCCCAGGTGTGGGCCACCAGGTTGATGCTCTCCGTCGTGCCGCGGGTGAAGATCACCTGGCGGCTGTGGGGCGCGTGGATGAAGCGGGCGACTTTCTCCCGCGCACCCTCGAAGGCGGCGGTGGCCTCCTCGCTCAACGTGTGCACCCCGCGGTGGACGTTGGCGTTGTAGCGCCGATAGTAGTCATCCATGGCCTGGATGACCGCGACCGGCTTCTGGCTGCTCGCCGCATTGTCCAGGTAGACCAGCGGCGCACCGCTGGCCACCGTGCGTTGGAGAATGGGGAAGTCCTGCCGAATCAACTCCGTGCGATCTTGCATTGCGATCCCGGTGTTTCGTTCTTTACCGTGGTTGCGTGTTGCGTGTTGCGTGGCGAGACGCAACTCGCAACACGTAACATCACCGGTTAATTCAGGTCCGACTGTACTAACCGCCGATCTTGCGCTCGATCACCCGCTCCAGCTTGTGGACGACGCTCTCCACCGGCACGCGGTCGAGCACGGCCTGGAAGAAGCCCTGGACGATCATGCGCTCGGCCTGCGGGCGGCTGAGACCGCGCGCCATCAGGTAGAAAAGGTATTCGTCTTCCACCTGGGCCGCGGTGGCGCCGTGGGTGCAGCGCACGTCGTCGGCCTGGATCTCCAGCCCCGGGATGCTGTCGGCGCGCGCCGACGGGTCGAGGATCAGGTTGCCGTTGCGCTGATAGGCGTCGGTCTTCTGCGCGCCGGGCAGCACCTTGATCACGCCCATATAGACACTGCGCGCCTTGTCCTTGAGCGCGCCGTTGAAGAGCAGGTCGCTAAAGCAATGGGGCGCGCGGTGAATCTGCAAGGTCTGGTGATCGATGTGCTGGCTGCCCGTCGGGAAGTAGATGCCCAGCAGTTCGGCGTGACCACCGGTGTTGGCCATGTCTACATCCAGGTAAGCTTTGGTCAGTTTGCTGCCCCAGCTCACCTGGATCCAGCGCAGGTCACTGTCGCGGCCCAGCACGGCGCGGCCGGTAAGGAAGTTCCAGGCGCTGTGGTCGAAGTCTTGCAAGTTCATGTAGCGCACGACCGAGCTGGCGCCGATCACCAGTTCGACGACGCCCACTTGCAGGCCCTGCTTGGCGCCCAGCAAGTCATCCACCAACGTTACTTCCGCACCCGGTTCGGTGACGAGCAGGGTATGGTGATAGCCGCCGACGCCGTCGCTGCACTGGTGCAGAATCGACTGTAGGGGCAGGGTGACGCGGGCATTGGTGGGCACATAGACCAGCACGCCCGAATCCCACAGCGCCGCGTGCAGCGCGGTGAACTTGTTGTGGCCGGGCAGGACGGCAGTGGTCATGAAGTGCTGCCGCACCAGGTCAGGGTGGTTGGACACCGCGCTCTGCAGGTCGGTGAAGATCACGCCTGAAGCGGCCAGATCGCTCTGGAAGCTGCTGAAGCGAAGGCTGCCGTCCTCGAAAACGAGGCTGGCGGCGCTGTCCATCTCGCTCAACTCAGCCTGGATCAGCGGCGACAGTTCGTCGCGCGCCTGCTGGCCGGAAGAGACGGCGTAGGGTTGGAACTTGGCCAGGTCGAAGCCGGTCAACCGGGTGCGGCGCCAGTCCTCATCGGTGGCCTTGGGCCAGGGCATGGCCTCGAACTGGCGCCAGGCGGCCAGGCGAAACTCCAGCATCCACGCCGGCTCGTTGCGCGACGCCGAAAGCGCACGCACGGTATCCTCGCTAAAGCCTTGGATTGACTGCTTGACAGTCTGCATGATGACTTCCGGTTCTTTGACTAATACGCTCATTAAAAAAACTCCTAAAAAACGAATTGTAAATTGTGAACAATGAATTGTGAATTGTGAAGTGGGCCGGCGCGTCCTTCGACAAGCTCAGGCTGGGCAAGCCACTTCACAATTCACAATTGGCAATTCACCATTCACAATTCAGGTTATTAGCCGATCGAGCCTTCCATCTGCAACTGGATCAGGCGGTTCATCTCCACCGCGTACTCCATCGGCAGTTCCTTGACCAACGGCTCGATAAAGCCGCCGACGATCATGGCCGCCGCTTCATCTTCACCGATGCCGCGGCTCATCAGGTAGAAGAGCTGCTCCTCGCCGATCTTGCTCACCGACGCTTCGTGGCCGACGCTGACGTTGTCCTCCTCGATCTCGATGTACGGGTAGGTGTCGGAGCGCGAGGCCTCGTCCAGCAGAAGCGCGTCGCAGACGACGTTGCTCTTGCTGTGGTGCGCGCCCTTGCCCACCTTGAGCAGGCCGCGGTAGGAAGCGCGGCCGCCATCCTTGGAGATCGACTTGGAGACGATCTTGGAACTGGTGAAGGGTGCGCCGTGGACGACCTTGCCGCCGGCATCCTGGTGCTGACCGTGGCCGGCGAAGGCGATCGACAGGATTTCGCCGTGGGCCTTGGGGCCGAGCATGTAGACGGCCGGATACTTCATCGTCACTTTGCTGCCCAGGTTGCCGTCGATCCACTCCATCGTGGCGCCTTCGTAGGCGACGGAGCGCTTGGTCACCAGGTTGTAGACGTCGGTGCTCCAGTTCTGGATCGTGGTGTAGCGGCAGCGGGCGCCCTTCTTGACGATGATCTCCACCACCGCGCTGTGCAGGCTGTTGCTGGAGTAGATCGGCGCAGTGCAGCCTTCCACGTAATGGACGCTGGCGCCCTCCTCGACGATGATCAGCGTGCGCTCGAACTGCCCCATGTTCTGGGCGTTGATGCGGAAGTAAGCCTGGAGCGGGATGTCCACATGGACGCCCGCGGGCACGTAGACGAAGGAGCCGCCGCTCCAGACTGCGCTGTTGAGCGCTGCGAACTTGTTGTCCGCAGCCGGGATGATGGTGGCGAAGTACTCGCGCACCAGGTCCTCGTGCTCGCGCAGCCCCGAGTCCATGTCCAGGAAGATCACACCCAGCTTCTCCCACTCCTTGCGCAGGCTGTGGTAGACCACTTCGGAGTCATACTGCGCGCCCACGCCGGCCAGGAACTTGCGCTCCGCTTCGGGAATGCCCAGGCGGTCGAAGGTGCGCTTGATGTTCTCCGGCACATTGTCCCAGTCCTTCTCGGCGCCGGCGCTGGGCTTGAGATAGTAGGTGATCTCATCGAAGTCGATGCCGCTGAGGTCGGCGCCCCAGGTCGGCATGGGCTTCGCCAGGAAGATGTCGAGCGCCTTGTGGCGGAACTCGCGCATCCACGCCGGCTCGTTCTTCTGGTCCGAGATTTGGTCGATCACCGCGTGGGTCAGCCCCCGCTCGGTACGGAAAACGGCATTCTCCTCGTCGTGGAAGCCGTACTCGTATTCTTCCTTCACGCCCTGCAGGGCTTGTAAATCTGCATGTGTTGCCATTATTTCCCCCTAACTACACTACACGGAGTTCGCGGAGATTACACAGAGTTCGCGGAGAGATAACAGAGAGTCTCTTCCTGGATACTTGTGTTCTGCGCTACTTGCCGTAGATAAAACGGCGGATACCGTCCTTCATCAATACCGTGCGAAAGTTCAAGAGCAATCCAACCCGATGGCCGGAGAGTTTAAGATAGGAAAGCACCTGGGCCTCATGGACTGGCAGAATATGCTCAACCGCCTTTAATTCGACAACCAGTTGCCCGTCCACGAGCATATCGATGCGATAGCCATCATCGATACGCACGCCTTTGTAGATGACTGGCAAAGCCACTTGTCGCTGCACGTGCAGCCCTCGGCTTTGCATCTCATGTTCCAGGCAGACCTCATAAGTCGATTCAAGCAACCCTGGCCCTAACTGCCTGTGAACCTCGATAGCAGCGCCAATGATGCGATCGGTCAAGACATTTAACTGACCTCGCTCCGCACCAACAGCAGCCATCGACCTACTCCTCTGCTCCCTCTCTGTGCCCTCTCTCTGTGCTCTCTGTGCACCCTCCGCGCCCTCTGTGTCCTGCATTACGCCGCAACAGCCTCGCGGTCAGCCAGTTCCTTCTCCACCCAGCCGTAGCCCTTTTCTTCGAGCATGTGAGCCACTTCCGCGCCGC
>JAPKMV010000137.1 GCA_026645635.1 Caldilineaceae bacterium | reverse complement strand
GGCGGTTGGGCACGCCGATGGCATGAGCGGCGATTTGTCTCTGTCTTCTGTCAAACTGTAAAATTGATCATCCGCAACAACAACTTTGGCCAGAAAGGCAATGCCAGAAAAGGAACAGCGCAACCATGAGTGACTTGCTGGACGAGCGAACCCAAGCATTGATCGCCGAATTTCGCCAACGCTACGGCGCAGAGCCGACCGCGGTGGCCAGCGGCCCCGGCCGCGTCAACCTGATCGGCGAGCACACCGACTACAACGACGGTTTCGTGCTGCCGGTCGCCATTCAGCGCGATGTGCGCTATGTGTTTCGCCCGCGCACTGACCGCCTGGTGCGCATCTTCTCGATGGAATTTGGCGAAAGCTACGAGTTCGACCTGGACAATCTGGCCTACAACGACGCCATGCTCTGGACGAACTATGTGATGGGCGTGGCGTGGAGCCTGGCGGAACAGGGGCTGACGCTCACCGGCATCGACGCGGTGATGAGCGGCAACGTGCCCCGCGGCAGCGGGCTGAGCAGTTCCGCCGCGCTGGAAGTGTCCACCGCACAGGCATTCCTCGCCGCGTCCGGGCTGCTGGGCGTGCTCGACGGCCCCACCATCGCGCGGGTGGCGCAGCGTGCGGAGAACGAGTTCGTCGGCGTCAACTGCGGCATTATGGACCAGTTCATCAGCGTGTTGGGCGCGGAAAACCACGCGCTGCTCATCGACTGCCGCTCGCTTACCTACGAGCTGGTGCCGATGCCGCGCGATGCCGCGTTGGTGATCGGCAATACCCGCGCCAGCCGCTCGCTTGCCAGCAGCGCCTACAACGAGCGCCGCCAGGAATGCGAAACCGGCGTGGCCTTGCTGCGGACAGCCCTGCCGGCCATCACCGCGCTGCGCGATGTCACCAGCGCAGAGTTGGAGCAGCATCGCGACCTGCTGCCCGCGGTGGTCTACCAGCGCTGCCGGCATGTCGTCTCCGAGAATGAGCGGGTGGGGCAGATGGTGGCGGCGCTGCGCGCGGGCGACCTGGTGCAGGCGGGGGAGTTGATGAACGCCAGCCACGAGAGCCTGCGCGTCGACTATGCCGTGAGCAGCCCGGCGCTGGATGCGATGGTGGCGGCGATGCGCAGCGTGCCCGGCTGCTACGGCGCGCGGCTGACGGGAGCGGGGTTCGGCGGCTGCGCCGTGGCTCTCGTCGCGCCGGGCCGGGAAAAAGCCGTCGCCGACGCCATCTTCGAGCACTACCCCAAAGCCACCAACATCTGGCCCGAAGTCTACATGACGCACGTCAGCAACGGCGCACAGGTGGTCAAACTGGAAGAAGCAAAATAGACCGCGGATTTGGCGGATGCGGCGGATTTACACGGATTTAATCCGCGAAAATCCGCCTAATCCGTCAAATCCGCGGTCTATCGTTTTACACGATCGGCGTGAGCCAGCCGTGGTCGTCGGCCAGTTCGCCTTCAACGATGCCGAAGAAGCGCGCCTGGATCTGCTGCGTGATCGGCCCGCGCTTGCCCTCGCCCACCGGCATGCGATCCACTGACCGCACGGGGGTGATCTCCGCGGCGGTGCCGGTGAAGAAGATCTCGTCGGCCATGTAGAGCATCTCGCGCGGCATGGTCAGTTCTTTGATCGGGTAGCCCAGGTCTTCGGCAATGGTCACGGCGCAGTTGCGGGTGATGCCGCCGAGGATGCTGTTGCCCAGCGGCGGCGTGTAGATCACACCCTTGATGATGACGAAGATATTTTCGCCGCTGCCTTCGCTCACGTAGCCGTTCACATCCAGCGCGATCCCCTCGGTGAAGCCGTTATCGCGCGCCTCCATCACCACATTCTGGCTGTTGACATATTGCCCGCCGATCTTGGCCAGCGCGCTGAGCGTGTCGGGCGCCATGCGCCGCCAACTGCTCACCTGCACATCCACGCCGTTCTCCAGCCCTTCCTTGCCCAGATACGCGCCCCACGGCACCGAGGCGACGATCACCTCCACGGGGCAGCCGCGGCCGTCGACGCCTAGCGTGTTGTAGCCGCGGAAAACCAGGGGGCGGATATAGGCGCTGCGCTGGTTGTTGGCCTTCACGACATCGATGGTGGCCTGCAAGTATTCGTCCACCGTGAACGGCGACGGGATGCGCGCGACTTTGCAACTGTAGAGCAGGCGCTCGTAGTGTTCGCTCCCGCGGAAGATGGCCGGGCCGTTGGTGGTCTCATAGACGCGGATACCCTCGAAGGCGCTGCTGCCGTAGTGCAGCGCGTGGGTGAAGACGTGAACCCTGGCCTCGTCCCACGGGATGATCTTGCCGTTCATCCAGATATAGTCGGCGCGCATAGTCATTGGGAAGCTCCTCATTTCCAGTGGAAAGTCCCATCCCCGTTGTGGCGATGGAAAGATTTCGATCAGTCCACCCATTATATCCAGTAAGAAACGTTTCCGCCATGTGGAGCCACCGGTGATGAGCAAACCAAGGCTCGCACAGGCTGGCTGTCAACCAACCCTGCTCGTTGGGGGAACACGCGTGCGCCGCTCCAAGCGGCGGGGATTCCCACAACTCAACGGGCCTTCTGTTCCAGGAGGCAAGTTGATATGCGTGCAGGAAATTCGTTCACGCTTTGGCGCAGGTGCTCGCTGGCGTTGCTGGCGGGAGCGCTGCTGTTCATCGGCTTCAATTTCACCGAACCACGCTCTTTGGGGCGACCCACACCTATCGAGTTGATTCGGGGTGACAATCCGGCGGGCGGCAACGGTACAGGCGGCTGAGAGGATGACCGAGGTAGTTCAGGCGAGGTGCGCCGCCGCTTGCAACTGCTCGATCTCATTGGCAATCATGTTATAGACCAGGTGCGGGCGAGCCGGCAGGCAGTCGAGTTCATCCAGCGCTGCGCGCCAGACTTGGAGCGCTTCGACGGGCTGCCCTTGCTGGAGATGAAGCCGGGCGAGGCTGTCGAGGAAGTGGGCAGTGTCAACGCGCGAGCCAAGTTCGCGACCCACGGCGATGGCAAGCTGAAAAGCTGCCAGTGCTTCGTCCAGGCGCCCCATTTCACGCAAGGTGCAGCCCCGGCTGTTGTGGATATGCGCCTGCCATAGGCGATGTCCCGCCTTGACGAACACCGGCTCGCACGCGTTGTAGCATTCCAGGGCGCGGGCGTAGTCGCCGCTGTACCAGTAGACGTTGCCAAGTTCGCTCTGCGCCGTGGCCAGCTCGAATGTGTTATCGATCGACGCAAACAGATCGATCGCCCGCAGCAGACAAGTCTCGGCTTCAGGGAAGCGCCGGGCGTTCAGATAGGCCAGGCCCAGATTGCGCTCGGCCTGCGCCAAGAGGCGAACATTGTTGTGCGCCTGGCAGATGCGCCTGGCTTCCAGGTAAGACTGGATGGAATCATCGAGCCGCGCCTCGTGAAGAGCGACGACGCCCAGGATGAAGAGACTCGGCGCCCGCGCGACGTCGTCCACCGGCAGCAGCGCCAGCACCCGCTCTGCCAGGGCGCACGCGGCCGGATAGTCGGCCTGTTCCACAGCCCGAATCGCCAGGCGATCGATCGCCGCCACCAGGGTCGCCTGGTCGCCGATCTCCTCGGCGCGGCTTATGCTCTCCCGGAAACATGCCTCAGCTTCTGCAAACTCCGTCAGCAGTTGGTGAATGCGGCCGAGATAGACGTAGAGGCGTGCGATGGCGCGCGTGTCCTGCTGCGCGGTGGCTTGTGCCAGCGCTTTGGCAAGGAAATCGATCCACTCCCGTCGATAGCCCTGAATCTCCATGTGCGGCGCAATCGCCAACGTGAGGTCGCGGGCAGTTTGCCAGGCTTCGGCCAGGTCGAGCGCCATGCTCAGGGTGTAGAGGCTGCGTTCGCGTGCGTCTTCTTCCAGCCGCGGCGCATGTGGGTCGAGGGTGTCCAGGGCGACCGCGGCGCTGCGCGCCAGGAGCGTGCGGAAGAGAGCCGGATAGTCGTCGGCCTTGACCGGCGACGCCGCTACTGCCATCGGGCGACCTGTTCCAGCAGAAACGTGCGGGTCAAACTGTGGATCAGGTAGCGGCGCTTGTGAAGGTCGCCGCTGCTCTGCACCAGGTTGAGCCGCAGCAAGTGTTCGAGGGCGTCATGCACCTGACCTTCAGCCAGCCCACTGGAAGCGGTAATAAAGTCAAGTGAGTCGCCGCGCACATTCACCAGCGCCATGGACAAAAAGAGATGACGACCCAGGTCGTCCAGGTTGTCCCACGCACGGCGATAGATGAAGGTGTAGAGGTTCTCCACCGGTGCGCCCCGCGCCTGGCGCAAATCGGCGATCACCGCCTCCATGCCGTGCAGTTGGGTCTGGCCTGCGGTCAGGAGCAGCGCCAGCGGATTGCCGCCGACCGTGGCGTACAGCGGCTCCAGGTCTGCGTCGGTCGCGGCGGCCAGGTCCGCAGCATTGGCGGCCACCGCGACCTGGCGCACAAGGGTGCAGGCGTGCGCCAGGGATAGCTCCGGCACGGGATAGAGGTAGATGTTGCGCTCGCCGACCAACCGCTTGCGCGTAGTGAGCAGAAATTTCGATGGATTGCTCAGCGTGTGGAGCGTCGGCAGCAACGCTTCCAGGTCGGCCACGGTCTCCAGGTTGTCGATGACCACCAGGTGCGGCGCCTGTTTGAGCCGCTGTTTGAGCAGAGCCAGCGCCTGATCGTGTCTACTCAAGATGCCGGTCGCTTCGTCGGGCAGCAACTGCTGGAGCAGCGCAGTGACCAAGGCCGGGGATGTGAGCGCCGGCCGGTCTTTGGCGCGAATTGTCCCGTGCAGGTCGAGGATTGCGGGCTGCGCGCTCACCCAGGCGAAATCATCGAAGGTCAGTGCGTCGCCCAGTTGCCGCATCAGTGCGTCCGCCAGCACGGTCTTGCCGATGCCGCCGATGCCTTCAAGCGAGAGAATCCACGGCGGCGCCTGCCGGCTGACGATCTCCGCCAGTGTTGCGATCTGCTCGGCGACGCCCACCAGTTCGGTGTACGCCGGCGCATCGATCCGGGCGTCGATGGTGGCGGACCGAATCCGGCGGGATTCGTCCTCCATGCGCCGAAAGATTGCGGCCAACTGGGAAATCGCTTCGCGCTGGCGGCGCAGCACCGTGCTCTCGGCATAGTTGAGGCGATTGGCGACGCGATCCACCGGCCACCCATCCAGAAAGCGCAGTTCCAGCAGATCGGCTTCCAGGGGGGCGGCGTAGCGCAATTGGTCGAGCGCCGTGCGCAGCAATTGGTTGGTGGTCTGCCGCGGGGTGGCTGCGCCGGTGCGCTGTTCATGGCGAAACAGCACAAACGCCGACAGCACCCCCTTGTCGGAGTTGGCGTCGTGCCAGGAACGCAACGCCTGCTGCAACTGTGTTTCTAGATCGGATGGAGCGGGAATCGTCTGATCTGTCACGCGTTACATCACCTGTCGCACTGAGTCTGCCGCTGTTGACTGCTGCAGTGTAGCGCAGGTATTCAACTGCGCACAAGTGCGACGCTGCGGTGGTGACGGGCTGGGAGCGGTGCGGCCGCCCGCCGTGAAGTCGCGGTGGAAACGTGATAGCTGCGCGATAGATCAAAATCGCCCCACCTGCGCGTACACTATGGCACATACGGAACGGCAGCGGTGCATCACCCCGAGTCGACAATGGCACACAAGCAGGATGGTTGCGTGTACGTCTTATGGCATATCCATTACAACGAAGTGATGGCGGCGATCTTCCTTGTATATCTGCGCAACGCTGGTTACTGCACCAGGTTGGTGGGTTTGCGGGGCGACCGACAGCCAGGGCGTTATGGTGTGACGTTGGCGGCGGATATTACGTTGGGGGAAGTGTTGCGGTCGCAGGAGCCGATACTGGGGATCGTTGCACCCTGTGCGCCGGGCATGTTCGATAGTACCGAGCCTGACCCGCGTGTAGGGGAACTCCTCACCCGGGCGCAAGCGCAACAAGCCGTGTTTGTCGCCGAGGACGACCACTCTGCGCCGCAATTTCCGTGGCCCGCAAATACGTTGGCCGTCTCCCCCGAAACTGTCAGCGTGCTTGCGGCAGCACAGGCGCTGGTGGCGCACCTCCGGCATCGCACGGCGCCCCCGCCGGCTGCAGGTGCCCTCCCCTGAGGGCATCTGCAATCGATGGAAGATAATCTCCCAATCTCCAATCTCCAGTCTCCAATCTCGCTGAGATTAGAGATTGGAGACTGGGAGATTCTGCCCACTTACGGCTGCGCCAGCAGTTCATCCACTGCGTCGGTCAGTTCAGCCAGGGTAGCCGCCATGACGACATTGTTGCAGAGCGGTGCATAATGCAGCATGTCGCTGTCGCCGCTGCCCCAAAGCATGGGCGGCTCCGGGTTGATCCAGATCATGCGCCGGCTGCGCCGCGCCAGTTGGTCGAAGATTTCCAGGCGCGGGTTGTTGTAGTTGTTGCGCCCGTCGCCTACCACGATCACCGTGGTGCGCGGATCGACGGTGTCCATGTACCCTTGCGCAAACCCCTCCAGCGCATAGCCCATGTCCGTGCTGTAATAGCCCGGCGGCATCCGCTGCAGCACGGCGTCGATGGCAGCATCGGCTTCCTTGCCGGCAAAATCGGGCGAGATGAACTCCAGGTGATCGATGAAAGCAAAGGCGTGGGTCTTGGTGACCAGGTCCTGCAGCGAGTAGACCAGGCTCAGCATCAGCTCCGAGCAGTAGCGCATGGAGGTGCTGATATCGCAGATCACCACCAGTTTGGGGCGGATGCGATGGTCGCGGTGCTTGATTTCCATCGGCACACCGCCGTGCTTGAGGTTCGTCCGGATCGTTGCCTTGGCATCCAGTTGGCCGCTTTTAGCGCGCTTCTGGCGCAGGGCGATGCGGCTGCGCAGCCGGTTGGCGAGGCGGCGCACCTCCTTGCGCAGGAGATCCATCTCGCGGTCGGAGAGGGCGCGGAAGGGGCGGTCCATCAGTTGGTCGACGTTATTGTCCTCTGGCGGGCGCTCACTCATGTTCTCGGCGATCTTCTGACCGGCGAACTGGCCGATCTGTTCCTGCAGCGCCTGCTGGTTAGCCTGGATCAATTGCTGCAACTGGTCGAGCCGCTGCTTGGTCATGCCCATCTGTTCCAGCATCTGCATCATCTCGCGCATCGCCTCCTGCACCTCTTTGAAGCGCAGCGCGCGCATCATGCGCTGGGTGTACCAGTCCTTGTAGCGCAGGTCGTCGGCGCGGTTCAGCCCGGTCAACTGCGCCAGTTGGTCGAGTTCCTGCTGACTGAGCTGCTCCCCGCGCAGCAGCTTTTCCATCAGTTTGCGCAGTTGTTCGTTGAACATGCGCAGCATCTGGGCGAGCATTTGCGCCTCTTCGGGCGACATGTCCTCCGTCACGTCCTGCATGGGCGGCGCGTCGCTGCCGCCAAAGAAGAGCGGGAAGAGTTCCTCGAAGACCGGCAGTCCGTTGGCTTCCTTCACCAGCGTGGCGCGCAGGCTGAGGCGAAATGCCTCCCGCTCCTGCACGCCCAGCCGATCCACAGCGGTGAACGCGTCCGCGCTCTCCGCCAGGCTGATGCGCACGCCGCCCGCCCGCAGCGCCGCGATGAATTTGATCAGGCGATCTTCCATAGTTTCACTCCTGTCGGGTGAGAGGGTGAACGACCTCACCTCATCACCCGCTCACCCCCTCAATTCCGTCGCCGCGCCGGGCGCATATCGTCGTCGTCGAGCTGCGCGCCGCGCTCGCCCACTTCGAGGCGGCGGCGCACTTTTTGCAGATCCGTCTCGTGCTTGAGGAGCACGCTCAGCGTGGTGTCGAGCGTGGCGCGATCAAGCTGGCGGGCGTTGAGCGCAACCAGGGCTTTGGCCCAGTCCAGCGTCTCGCTGATGCTGGGCGACTTGCG
>JAPKMV010000136.1 GCA_026645635.1 Caldilineaceae bacterium | reverse complement strand
CCATTGCGCCGTGGCCGCCGCGCGACTTCACCTACTTGCCCGACGTCACCGGCGTACCGCCCAGCAACCTGCCGCTGCTGGTGGCCGTGCAGCAGGGCGGCGACGACCTCCCCGCGACCGCGCTGCGTCGCGGCTTCACGCCGCTTCCTTCGCAGATGGCGCTGGGCGCCGCCTGGAACCCGGAATTGACCACCCAGGTGGGCGCGGTGGTCGGCCGCGAATTGAGCGCTGTCGGCTTCAATGTCCTCCTCGGCCCCAACCTCGACGTGTTCGATCAGCCCAATATCGACGCCGTCGGCAGCCTGGCTCTTGACTCTTTCGGCGGCGACCCGTACTGGGTCGGTCGCCTGGGCCGCGCCTACATCACCGGCGTCCACACGGGCAGCGACGGTCGCGTCGCCACGGTGGCCGGACATTTTCCCGGTCAGGGCAACACCGACCGTCTGCCGGAAGAAGAGGTCGCCACCATCCAACGCAGCCAGGCGGAAATGCGGCGAATCGCCCTGCCGCCCTTCGTCGGCGTGACGCGCCAGCCCTCCTCCATCGTCGTGACGAACGGCGACCCCGGCGCCACCGACATGCTGATGACCAGCCACATGCGCTACAGCGGGCTGCAAGGCGCCGGTCGCGTGCTGCCCCTGGGCCTGGCGCCGGAGCTGCGTGCGATCTTGCAGCAGGAAGGCTTCAGCACCTGGCGCGACCAGGGCGGGGTGATCGTCTCCAACTCGCTGGGCGCGCCGGCGATCCGCCGCTTCTACGGCGACAGCGCGCCCGACTTCTACAACCGCCGCGTGGCGCTGGATGCATTCCTCGCCGGCAACGACCTGCTCTTCCTGGACGATTTCAGTCTCGATGGCCGCTGGGATACGCAGAAAGCCAATGTCAAAGAGACGATCGGCTTCTTTCAGGATCGCTACAACAACGACGCCGACTTCGCCAGTCAGGTGGACGCATCCGTGCGGCGCATTTTGCGGCTCAAGTTGGGGCTGCACCGTGCGATCCTGAACCCGACGCAGAGTGGCGCGCAACTGGCGCCGCTCTCCAACGTGATGGTGAACGACGGCGACCTGGCCGTGCTCGCCGGTGAGCCGCGCACCAGCGCCGAGATGCTCATGGGCCAGGTCGCACGCAGCGCTGTCACCATCCTCTACCCGGATCCCGCGCTGCAGACCGACCCGCTTCCTCCGGCCTTCCGCGCCGACGACCGCATCCTCATCATCTCGGACAGCCGGCTGCTGCGCGAATGCGCCACCTGCACGGCGGAAACCGCCATCGGCCCCGACGAGATCGCCGACACGATCAAGCGGCTCTACGGCTCGGAGGCGACCGGTCAGATCGACCCGGAACTGGTGGTCAGCCTCACCTTCGCCGACCTGACGCAATTTCTGGACAGCCGGCAGGCCGCAGCGCCGAGCACAACGGTGACTGCCACGGCGACGACGACCCTCACACCGACCGGCCTCCTGCCCACGCCGACATCGGCCGCAACGCCCCCGGTCATCGACGTGGCGCGCACCATCACCTCGATCCTGGCGCTGGCCAACCTGGCGCCCGACCTGGACCTGCCCTTTGGTGCGCAACCGGCTCAGGACAAGAATGAGAAGACGGCCGAATTGATTGAAACCGCCGACTGGGTGATCTTTGCCATGCTCGACGTGGCGCCGCTGCGCGCGCCCAACAGCAACGCGGTCAGCCGCTTTCTGCGCGAGTATGGCGATGAGTTGGGCGACCAGCGGCTGGTCGTGCTGGCGCTCAACGCGCCCTACTTCCTCGACGCCACGGAGATGAGCCGGCTGACCACCTATTTCGGCGTCTACAGCAAGATCGACCCGTTTCTGGAAAGTTCGGTGCGCGCGCTCTTCCGCAGCTACACGGCCAGCGGCGCGCCGCCCGTGAGCGTGCCCGGCACCCGCTTCGCCAACCTGGCAGAACGGCTGTCGCCGGATGCCAGCCGCACGATCCCCTTGCAGGCGCAGGATGCCAGCGGCGCGATCCTGGCGCAGAACGGCGGCGCCGGTGGACAGGATGGCGACGCGGCTCTGAGCAGCGGGGACACGGTGCGCATTGTCGCCGGCCCCATCCTGGACATGAACGGCAACACCATCCCCGACGGCGCCGCAGTGACCTTCCGCCTGCAGTTCGACGGCGAGGAGTTGGCGTTGGCTGTGGAACCGGCGCTCAGCCAGGGCGGCGTTGCCGCGCGCGACATTGTGCTGGAGCGCGGCGGCGTGCTGCGCGTGGCGGCGACGGCCGGCGCGGCCACCAGCGGCGAGCCACTCGCGTTGAGCGTCGCCCCGCCGCCGGCTGCGCTGCAGCCAGCCGAAAGCGCAGACGCAAGCGCAGCGGCGCTCGCCGCCCCACGCGACCGCACGACGGTGGCAACGCTGCTCATCGCGCTCTCCACGATTCTCGTCACGCTTTCGCTCTTTTTGATTGTGCAGGTGCGTGTGCTGCCGCGCGTCGCCCTCGTCCACAACCTGCTGTGGGCGGCGATCTTCGGGTTGGCGGGGTATCTGCTCTACGGGCTTGGGTTTTTCCCCGGTGGCGCCTGGCTCAGCGAAAACGTCAGCGTCTGGGCCGCCACGGTGGTCGTCTTTGTGCCGATGCTGCTGCCGCTGCTGTGGCTGCAACTGCGGGGAGAGGGGAAGTGAGAGGGTGAGGGGGTGAGAGGGTGAGCGGGGTGAAATCACCCTCATCCATCTCAATAAATGGTCAGGTATCGATTCAGCTCCCACCGGCTGACATAGAGGCGATAGTCGTTCCACTCCAGGGTTTTGGCTTCGACGTAGCGCTCGTAGACGTGCTGGCCCAGGGCATCCTGGATGATTTCGTCTTCTTGCAGCGCCTCGATCGCTTCGCCCAGGTCGCCGGGCAGCATGGCCAATCCGGCGCGCACACTGTCCACGTGGTAGAGGTCTTCCTCGGCGGGCATGGGCGGCTCCAGCTTGCGCTCGATGCCATCCAGCCCGGCGGCCAGCATCACGGCAAAAGCCAGGTAAGGATTGCAGCTTGGGTCGGGGCAGCGCAGTTCGCAGCGTGTGCTGCGGGTGCGCCCCGGTGTGATGCGTGGGATGCGGATCAGCGCGCTGCGGTTGGTGCGCCCCCAGGAGATGTAGACCGGCGCCTCGTAGCCGGGCACCAGCCGCTTGTAGCTGTTGACCAGCGGCGCGATGATCGGCGTGATGGCGCGGGCGTGGGCAAGCTGGCCGGCGATGAAGTGCAGCGCAGTCTGGCTCAGGCCATAGTCGCTCTCGGCGTCGTACATCGCGGTCTCGCCGTTGTCGCGGCGCCACAGGCTCTGATGGACATGCATACCCGAACCGGCGACCCCGGCCAGCGGCTTGGGCATGAAGGTGCAGTGCAGGCCGTTCTTCTGGGCGACAGCCTTGAGCGTCGTGCGGAAGGTGCTGGCGTTGTCGGCCGTCGCCAACGCCGGGCCATAGCGGAAGTCGATCTCGCTCTGGCCGTGCGCCACCTCATGGTGCGAGGCTTCCACGTCGATGCCCATCGCCTGGAGCGCGTCCACCATCTGCCGCCGCACGCTGTGCGCCAGGTCGGTGCTGATGTCGAAGTAGCTGGCGTCGTCGTGCGGCTGCAAGGGCAGCAGGCTGCCGTCGCTGTGGGGCTTGAAGAGGAAAAACTCAAGCTCCGGGCCGACAAAATAGTCCAGTCCCAGCTCGGCGGCGCGGGCAAGCTGCCGCTTGAGCACATAGCGCGGGTCGCCGCCAAAGGGCGTGCCGTCCGGGGTGAACACGTCGCAGATCACCCGCGCTGTGGACAGGTCCATCTCCCACGGAATCACGGCAAAGGTGCTGAGGTCGGGCACCAGGTACATGTCGCTTTCGGCGATGCGGGCGAAGCCCTCCACCGAGCTGCCGTCGAACCAGACGCCGTGATTCACCGCGTCGTCCCAATGTTCGACGGGGATGGTAATCTGTTTGGAAATACCGATGATGTCGGAAAACTGCAAGCGGATGAAACGGATGTCGTTGCGTTTGATAACGTCGTCGATCCGTTCCAGTTCGTCCACGTTGTGGGCAGTGGCCATGTGGGAAGCTCCAGGAATTGTCAATTGTCGATTGTTAATTGCCAATTATCAATGAGGTGACACAACCACGCCATCGACAATTAACAATTAACAATTGACAATTGACAATTGACAATTTTACACGCCGTAGTACATGACGAATTCGTGCGGGTGCGGGCGCAGACGCACGGCGTCCACATCGGCGATGCGCTTGGTGGCGATGTAGGTCTCGATCAGTTCCTCGGTGAAGACGCCGCCGGCGGTCAGGTAGTCGTGGTCGGCTTCCAGCGCGTCCAGCACCTCGGTGAGCGAACCCTTGACCGTGATCACATGCTTCAGCGTCTCGCCCTCGAAGAGATCCATTTCCGACGGCCGGCCCGGGTCGATCTGATTCTTGATGCCATCCAAACCGGCCATGAGCATGGCGGAGAAGGCCAGGTACGGGTTGGCGGCCGGGTCCGGACAGCGGAACTCGACGCGCTTGGCCTTGGGCGACTGCGACGAGACCGGGATGCGGCAGGCAGCCGAGCGGTTGCGGGCCGAGTAGGCGACGACGACGGGCGCCTCATAGCCCGGCACCAGGCGGCGATAGGAATTGGTCGTCGGCGCGCAGATGGCCAGCAGCGAGTTGATGTGCTTGAGGATGCCGCCGATGTACCAGAGCGCCATCTGGCTCAGCCCGGCGTACTGGTCGCCGGCAAAGAGCGGCTTGCCGTCCTTCCACAGGCTCTGGTGTACGTGCATGCCGGAGCCGTTGTCCTCGAAGAGGGGCTTGGGCATGAAGGTCGCGGTCTTGCCGTGGCGTGCGGCCACATTCTTGACGATGTACTTGTAGATCTGCATCCAGTCGGCCATCTGGATCATCGGCGCAAAGCGCAGGTCGATCTCGGTCTGGCCGGCAGTGGCCACCTCATGGTGATGGCGCTCGACTTTCAGCCCCGCCTCCACCATCGCGTTGACCATCTCCGAGCGGATGTCCTGGAACATGTCATAGGGCGCCACCGGGAAGTAACCGCCCTTGTAGCCGATCTTGTGGCCAGGCCCCCACTCGCCGGTGTTCCACGAAGCCTCGTCGCTGTCCACGGCGTAGCTGCCGGAGTAGCGCCCGGTCTCATACTTGACGCGGTCGAAGATGAAGAACTCGGCTTCCGGGCCACAGTACATCGTGTCGCCGTAGCCATTCTCCTTCATGTACGCCTCGGCGCGGCGGGCGACGTTGCGCGGGTCGCGGGCAAAGGCTTCCAGCGTGCCCGGCTCATAGACGTTGGCGATCACGCTCAAGGTGGGGTGGGCGCAGATCGGGTCGATGAAGGCAGTGGTCGGGTCGCAGAGGAGCAGCATGTCGCTGCTTTCGATGGATTTGAAACCGCGGATCGAGGAGCCATCGAAGCCCAGGCCGGTCTTGAACAGATCATCCTCGTCGTAGTAGTCGGCCGGCACCGAGAAATGCTGCCACTGACCATACAAGTCGGTGAATTTCAGGTCGATAAACTGAATGCCCTTCTCTTCAATCGCCTTGCTGACATCCTTTGGGGTGGTGGCTTTTATGCTCATGCAAAAGACTCCCTGAACGTTTTGTGAATTTGAGAACGACCGTTTTTCGCACGCTGCGGCGGTGATTTTGTGTCCGAGCAACGTGCGCACCGCATGCTGGCGAGCATAGACGCGGCCACAGCTACTTTACGGGAATCGCATCGTAGATGCCAGTATCAATTCAGCCAAAAGTTCTTGGGAATCTCTTGTGCAGGGTGCACAAGGTGATGGGGTTTTAGGGTTGTGTGGTTGTGGGGTTATAGGGACACCCCACAACCACACAACCCGAATCTCCAGAACCAAGCCCTACTCCTCCGTCAGCACCGCCAGACTGAACATGAAGACCCAGACCAGCATCAAGTCAGGCAGGGCATAGCTCACGTCGATCAGGCCGTGGGCCAATGCAGCCGCCGCGCCAGCCAGTAGACCGAGCATCAGCGCGCCGTTTTGCTGGCGGCGCAGCGCCGTGGCCAACGCGCCGACGCCGCTGGCCAGCCACGCCACGCCGAGGAGCAGTCCAGGCACACCCAGTCGCGTCCACCAGTCGAGCACGATATTGTGCGGGTGGTTGAGCCAGGGTTCGCGCCAGGCCGCAGGCAGCAGATAGTCGCTGCGGTAGACGTAGAGAAAGTTGTCCGGCCCCACGCCCAGCAGCGGAAAGTCCTGCGCCATCTGCCAGGCGCTGCGCCAGAGCCAGAGCCGCAGCGCGCCGGTGCCGGTGGAAAAGTCGAAGAGACGCTGGAAGCGTTCCGCACCCACAAAGGGCGCGATCACCAGCGCGGCGACCGCGCCGCCAGCCGCCAGCCAGAGCAGCACGCGCACGCTGCGTCCCTCGCGGCGCAGCAGCCAGAAGCCGCCGACCGCCAGCACGAGTGCGGCGGCCGGCAGTGCCACCAGCAGGCTGCCCTTGCTAAAGGTGAGCAGCAGCGCCAATCCCTGCACCGCGGCCAGCGCCGCCCACATCAGGCGCGGCCGCAAGGCGTGGCCAAAGAGCGCCAGCGCCACGGTGACGGGCAGCGTGCGATCCAGATAGAGCGCCAGGTTGTTGGGCGAATCATAGAACGACTGGACGCGCGCTACGCCCTCCGCCGCGGAGACAAGCCGCCCACCCACCACATACCCGGCCAGCCCCGCCGCGGCGATGGCGCTTGCGCCCAGCAGCCAGGCGGCAACCAGCAGCCAGAGATCGGCTTGGGGCCGCCGGGTAAGCCGCTGATGTGCAACCAGCAGGCCGCCGAAAATCAGTGCGTTGAGAAACACCGTGCGCCACTCGCGCAGCGCCAGATCGGGGTAGCGGGCCGCGCTGGCGGCAATCAGCGCCCAGCCGACGAGCGCGGCGAGGAGAAGGTGGTGAGGGGCGAGGGGTGAGGGGCGAGGGGCGCCTGAACCCTGAGCGTCAGCGCGGGACGAACGAGTCAGCCACGCCAGCCCCAAGACCACGACGCCGCCCAACACGCCCAAGTCGATGATGCTGATGCTGCGCGCCGGCAGGATCGGCAGTTTGACGCCGTAGGCAAAGGGCAGCGCGGCGACCAGCGCGGCCAGCCAGAGCGCAGGCCGCGTCACCCCGGCCACAGCCAGCAGCGCGGCGCCGCCCGCCGTCAGCCACCACAGCCCGGACGCTGCACCAAGCGCCGCCAGGGCGCCACCGCCCAGCGCCAGCGGCAGCGCAACCGGCGCCAGCGTCGCGTGGAAACGCTGCACCAGCGGATGCTCACTGACCGCGCGGCGCAGCGAGCGAGACGTTGCACGGCGCGGATAGCGCCACACGCCGACGAACGCCAGCCCCGCCCCGGCGACCAGCAGCGCGACGCCCGGCCACACCGGCCACGGCGCCGACAATGGCAGATCGACCGCCACCCCGCGCAGCGGGGTCTGCCCCCAGCCGCGCCAGGCTTCGACGCGCACGAAATGCGGCCCATCGTCTGCAGCCCGGTGGACCAGCAGCCAGCGCGGCGGCTGACCGGCCAGATCGGGCGCGTAGAGCGGCTTGTAGCCGGCGGCCTCCCCGCGGCTGTCGGTGTTGCCGGGGATCGCTGGCAACTGATTGGCAGGTGCGCCATCGACCGTGAGATAGAGATAGGCCCAGTAGTCGCCAGGAGCAAGGGAGAGCAGCAAGTCACGCCCCCGATAGGCAAATTCGACCACGCCGGCCGGTTCGTCAAAGGGCGCAGCGGGTTCCGGCGGATCGGCGCCGGCGTCGCTCACCTGCCAGCCCGGTGAATAGGTGAAGGGCGGGCTGCTCATGGCCGCAGCGCTGCCCGAGACGAGTTCGGCGACAACGGCTGGCGCGGGCAGGGGCGCGGGTGCGTTGCCCTGTTCCCACGCCAGCGCCAGCCAGACCAGGCCGGCGCAGCAGA
>JAPKMV010000135.1 GCA_026645635.1 Caldilineaceae bacterium | reverse complement strand
ATTTTCGACTGAATGCCAAGTGGAGGCGCAATCGGGAATTCTTGCGGGTCTTCCGGCCATCGGACTTATGCGGCTGCGAGCGCACCTATCCTTGGCGGCAGCAAGCGGGCGTGAAGCTGGCAGCCGAATTGCGCAATTCAACCTTTGGACAGTAGAATTGCACCAACGTGCTGCTTCCTGCACATGCCTCACAGATACAGTTCCGACATCACCGAAAGCATTGAAAGCCCATGCTTGAGCACTTACAGCCCAATGCAATCGTACACAGCACCCTCTTTCCAGAGCCGGTCAAGATTCTGCTTGTCGCACCGTTTGGTGCGAACCTGAAGCTGATCGGCTCTGGTCTCGTCTCCGGTCGCACATACGAAAAAATCCTGCTCCCGAACCAGTTGGCGCAACTCGAGATCAGCCCAGCGACCAAACCATTTGATGGCGATCCCACACGCTTTCGCCTGGGCATCGAGGCGCTGCGCCTGGGGCTGGCATACGAATACGATCCGTTTTTCGCACTGTCCATTGCCAGGATTGACCCGCTGCCCCATCAACTCGAAGCGGTCTATGACTACTTCATGAAGTCGCCGCGCATCCGCTTCCTGCTGGCCGACGATCCAGGGGCAGGCAAGACGATCATGGCAGGGCTGTTGATTCAAGAACTGAAGGCACGCGGCCTGGTCAAACGCATCCTGATTGTCGCACCTGCCAATCTCACGTTTCAGTGGCAACGCGAACTGCGCGACAAATTTCGGGTTCATTTTGACATCCTCAACGGCGCCATCCTGCGCGCCAGCTACGGTCAAAACCCCTGGCAAGACAAGGATCAGGTCATCACCTCCATCTCTTGGGTATCGCGCATCGACGATGCTCGTGACAGCCTCCTGCGCAGCCAATGGGATCTGGTTATCGTAGACGAAGCTCACAAAATGAGCAGCCCCAGAGAGAATGATCCGACACTGGCTTATCGACTTGGGGAGGCGCTGCGGGAACGAACGGACCATTACTTACTCATGACGGCAACGCCGCACAAGGGCGACCCGCAGCATTTTGCACGCTTCCTGCGGCTGTTGGACCGGGATGTTTACGGCGATGTCGAAAGTCTGCAGATGGCCATTCGGGAGCAGGAGGCGCCATTCTATCTGCGCCGCGTCAAGGAGGCGCTGGTGACCTTCCCTGATCCGGAAACCGGTGCAGTCAAGAAACTCTTCACCAAGCGCAATGTGCGGACGGTCGATTTCAAGATCGACAACGACGAGTGGGACTTCTACGAGGCGCTGTTCAGCTTTGTAAGCAACCAATCAGAGCAGGCGGCGCGGGACAGCAGCGCCCGCGGTCGTGCTATCGGCTTTACCATGGCGATGTTGCAGCGCCGCGCTGCATCGAGCGTCTATGCCGCGCGCCGAACGTTGGAGCGTATGACGGCAAACCGTGAGAAGATCCTGGCCGCCCCGGATCGTTATCGCCAGCAGCAAATTGCACGCCGGGTTCCCGAAGACTTCGACGACCTGCCGGAGGACGAGCAGCAGGAGATTCTGGACGAGTTGGAGGCTGTCGTCGCCGTCATCGACCCCGCCGTCATTCGCGATGAGATCGTCGCCCTGACCCGCTTGATTGCCCAGGCCAAGATGCTCGAGACCCGTGAAGTTGAGTCCAAGCTGACCAAGCTCAGAGAGAGCCTGACCCAACAGGGCGTCTTCAGCGATCCCAAGATGAAAGTGCTGATCTTTACTGAGCACAAGGACACCCTGGATTATCTGGCTGCCGACGGCCGCGACGGCCGTCCCCTGGGCAAACTGCGCGAATGGGGACTCACCGTGACGCAAATCCACGGCGGCATGAAGATCGGTGACCGGGACACCCCTGGCACGCGCATCGCCGCCGAGCGTGAATTTCGCGACAACTGCCAGGTGATGGTGGCGACCGAAGCAGCAGGCGAAGGGATCAATCTCCAGTTCTGCTGGTTCATGATCAACTATGACATCCCCTGGAATCCGGTGCGCCTGGAACAGCGGATGGGGCGCATCCACCGCTACGGTCAAGAGCGCGACTGTCTCATCGTCAATTTTGTCGCCACCAACACGCGCGAAGGGCGCGTGCTCCAGAAACTCTTCGAGCGCGTGCGTGCGATCGAGCAAGACCTGGACCCCTACGGCATGGGCACGGTGTTCAACGTGCTGGGGGATGTCTTCCCGTCCAATCAACTCGAGCGCATGGTGCGTGAGATGTATGCACGCAATCTTTCCGAGGACGTGATCAAAGACCGCATCGTGCAAGAAGTTGACCTCGAACACTTCCGCTCGTTGACGCAGTCGGCCCTGGAGGGGCTGGCAAAACGCGAACTGAACCTGGCTGCCGTGCTGGGCAAAGCCGAAGAAGCCAAAGAGCGCCGTTTGGTCCCTGAGGTGATCGAGGATTTCTTTGTGCGCGCCGCACCCGAGATCGGCTTGTTTGCACGAAAGGCGCCGCGCCAGGAGCATGTGTATCTGCTGGATCGCGTGCCGGCGCATTTGCTCGAACGTGGCCACGAGCAGGAAGCCCGCTTCGGCGTGTTGGGGCGTGAGTACAAGCGCATCGCCTTCGACAAGAAGCTGTTCGAAGCGGATCCGACATTGGAATGGGTGACGCCGGGACACCCCCTCTTCGAGAGCGTGCGCAGCGAAATGTGGACACGCGCCCAGTCTGATCTGGAAAGGGGCGCTGTCTTCTATGACTTGAACCGTGAAGCGCCGGCCTGTCTTGACCTCTTTGCGGTTGCGGTCAAGGACGGCCGCGGGCGCACACTGCACGAGCGGCTTTTTGTGGTGGAAATCGGGCCAGACGGCGCCATGGCGGTGCGCCAGCCGACCTTGTTTCTCGACTTGATCCCAGCACAAGCGGGTGCGCTGCCACCCACCGACATCCACCTTCCTGTACTGCTGGATGAAGAGCAGGCGCTCTTTGACCAAAAGCTGGCGGGCTTTCTCGACGAGATTAGCCAGACCCGCCAGCGCGAAATTGATGTCGTCGCCAGACACATGGAGGCCAGCATCAACGCGCTGATCCAGCGCCAGCAGATTCGCCTGGCTGAATTGTGGTCATCCCTTCAGGCGGGCAATGACGACCCATTGGTCAAGGCAAATCTCAAACAGACGGAGGACAGGCTGGATGAACTGAACACCCGGCTGGAACGACGGCGCCGGGAACTGGCCCAGGAGCGCCACTGCACCATCGACAACATCCGGCAGGTGGGACGCAGTTGGGTGCTGCCGCATCCTGAGCGCAACGCGCCCAACATTGCGCCGATGGTGCGCGACGATGAGATCGAGCGCATTGCCGTCGACGCCGTGATCCGGTTTGAAACGGCCCGCGGCTGGCAGGTCGAAAGCGTGGAGCGGGAGAACAAGGGCTTCGACCTCATCTCCCGCAAATACAGCACAGAAGACCCCGCCATCGCCGTGACTGTACGCTATATCGAAGTCAAAGGACGCGCCTCCGTCGGCCAGGTAGCCTTGTCAGGCCATGAATATCAGACGGCATACCGCTTGAAGGACGACTACTGGCTCTACGTTGTCTTCAACTGCGCCACGGCCCCAGACCCCCTTCCCTACTGTGTTTGCGACCCGGTGCGGATGCGCTGGGAGCCGATGCAAGAGGTGATCCAGTACCGAGTCGACGCGGAGTCCATCATGGACGCGGCAGCAGCGCTGGATGCCGCGCCGCCCAGCCCTGTGGCGCAGGCCGTGCAGAGCTTCGTCCAGGCCAGGCTCAACGACCTGGGCGAATTCAACATCCTGGTCGAAGGAGTCAGCGACAAAGTTTACCTGGATCTGGCAGCACAGCTTCACAAGGAGACGACCGGCGTCGATCTCCTGGAGAATGGCCGCGTGCGCATCGTGGCGAGCCGCGGCGCCAAGAAAATGGCGCCCGACTTCGGCGTGATGCAGGCGTTGGAACAAGAGGGCATCAAGTTCGTCGTCATGCTCGACGGCGACGCCCCGGGCCTGATGGCGGCGGAGGCGATGGCCCGCTTTGGCGCCCAAAGAAATCGCCACTTCTTTCAACTGGAACGACCAGACTTCAAGGACAAGGGCGGCAAGAGCTGGGATGTCGAGATTGAGGACATGTTGCCCTGGCCCATCGTCGAAGCATATATCGCCCGCTATCCCGAGGCCGTCGAAGAGCACTATCAACGCGGCGGCGTGCACAAGGTCATCATCCAGGGCAAGCCGGCGCCGCGCGACGGCCAGGTGTTCGACTACAAGATGATGCTCACCGAGTTCGTCAAGCAGCAGGCAGCCGCCGGAGACATGACAGCATTGGTAGCGCTGCTCCAGAAGGCGCGCCAGTGCATGGGGCTGTGGTGACAGCCAGTATGATACAATGCTGTGCGCGTCATCTGTCCATGAGCAAAGGAACACGCAACGATGCCAGATTCCCTGGTAGCCGAAGTCATCGAACATTTTGAGGCGTTGCCGCAAGACCTTCAGGCACAGGTTCTCGCCTTGGTCCGTGCGCTGGATACCAAACCCCGGCGCGGTGTCACAGGGCGCCATCTGCTGCGTTTTGCCGGAACGGTTCCCAGCGCCGATCTGGAAGCCATGAGCCTGGCAATCGAACAGGGCTGCGAGCAGGTTGACGTTCATGAGTGGTAGGTATCTGCTTGACACGAACGTTGTCATTGCCGTGTTGGGCGAGGACGCGGCTGTGCTCGATCGGCTCGGCGCGGCGCAGGAGGTCTTTCTGTGCAGCATCGTCCTCGGCGAACTCTACTACGGTGCTCGCAATTCTGCGCGGGTCGCCGAGAATGTTGCACGCATCGATGCGCTCGGGGCTGCGTCGGTCGTTCTCGGTTGTGACGCGACGACGGCAGCCACTTACGGCCGAGTCAAAGCGGCGCTGCGCCAGGCAGGCACGCCGATTCCCGAAAACGATATCTGGATTGCCGCGATTGCGCGCCAGCATGACCTGACCGTCGTCAGTCGCGACGGGCATTTCACTGCCGTCGATCACCTTGCCCTCGAACGGTGGTGAACACCGGGCGCCAGCGCCCTGAATCTCGAGCCTCGCCATGACCTATCCCAAACGTCTCATCGAAGTCGACCTGCCCATCAAGCGCATCTCCGCCCACGCCCGCCGCGAGAAGTCGATTCGGCATGGGCACATCTCCACGCTGCACATCTGGTGGGCGCGGCGCCCGCTGGCCGCGTGCCGGGCGGTGCTCTGTGCCTCGCTGTGGCCGGCGCCGGCGGATGCGGCGTGCCCGCCCGCATTTCGGGAGGCTGCCCGCACGGAAATGCGCCGCTGGCTGCACAACGACCGCCTCAAGCTGTTGAGCGCCGAGAGCACGCCCGACTTCATCGCCTGGCAGAAGGAACCGGCGCGGCTCGACGACGACGCCAATCTGCAGCGGGCGCTCTTTCACCTGATCGCCGACTTCGCCAACTGGGACAACAGCACACGTGAACCTTTCCTGAACACGGCGCGCACGCTGACGCAGGCGGCGCATGCGGCGCTGGGCGGGCTGCCCGGCACGCGCCCGCTCGTCGTCGATCCCTTTGCCGGCGGCGGCGCGATTCCGCTGGAGGCGCTGCGCGTGGGCGCCGACGCCTTTGCCAGCGATCTCAACCCGGTGGCGGTGCTGCTCAACAAGGTGGTGCTGGAATACATCCCGAAATATGGGCAGCGGCTGGCCGACGAGGTGCGCAAATGGGGCGAGTGGATCAAGCAGGAGGCGGAAAAGGAACTGGCGCCCTTCTACCCCAAAGATGCGGACGGGGCGACGCCGATCGCCTATTTGTGGGCGCGGACGATCGTGTGCGAAGGGCCGGGGTGTGGGGCGGAAGTGCCATTATTGCGTTCGCTGTGGGTGGCAAAAAAGGCTGGCAGAAGCGTTGCATTTCGACTCGTCCCAGATCAACAGACCAGAAACATAGACATTCGGATTATGGTGCGCCAGCACAAAAGGTGGACAGACGGAACTGGTTCGCATGGTGAAGTCACATCTCCGAAGTTTGACGGAACTGTCCAACGTGGACATGCAACCTGTCCGTGCTGCGGCTATACCACACCAGTCGAGCGCGTTCGAGAGCAACTCAAGTCACGTCGCGGCGGCGCAGATTCTAGCCGTCTACTCTGCGTTGTGACTATCAAGCAAGGTGAATCAGGAAGGACATATCGGCTTCCTTTAGAACAAGACCTCGTTGCGGTAAAGGGTGCTTCTGCAGAACTTATACGCCAACAGTCAGCACAGGGGCTACAGCTATCTTTGGTTCCGAACGAGTTGATCTCGCTCAATGAAATACGCCGTATCAGCATTCCGCTCTATGGCATGGAATCATGGGGGGACGTCTATAGCAGTCGTCAAGGGCTTGCACTCGCGACTTTGGCCAGATTAGCCCGGGACGCCAGCAAACATGCCAGTGCTGAGATTAGGGATTTACTTCTTCAACTGTTCGCCGTTGCCATTGGTCGCCAGGCCGATGCTTGTTCAACACTCGCTCGTTGGCATACCACGGGGGAAAAGAATACGGGGACGTTTGGGCGGCAAGCGCTTGGTATGATTTGGGATTACGCTGAGGTAAATCCGTTTTCTGGCAGCACCGGTAGTTGGGACGGTGTAATTGAGTGGATTGCCAAAGTCTGCGAGTCTCAAGCAATCGGCATGGAACAAAGCGGGCAGGTGCAGCAAGCCTCGGCGACTGCCTCTCCACTTGCGGACGACACGGCTGACGCCTGGGTCACGGATCCACCCTACTACGATGCAGTTCCTTACTCTCACCTCTCTGACTATTTCTATGTCTGGATGAAGCGAGTTCTTTTTGACCAGGGCATCGAAAGTTTTCGACCTGACCTGGTGCCCAAATCCGAAGAGATTGTGGTTGACCGGCCCCATTATCTGAGCACGTCACAAAAGGACGTCGCCTTCTACGAACGGGAATTGACAAGAGCGTTTTCCGAAGGTCGTCGGGTCTTGCAGCCAAATGGCATTGGCGCCATTGTCTTTGCAAGCAAATCGACGGCAAGTTGGGAGGCGATTCTTGGTGCAGTAATCGATGCTGGCTGGATTGTTTCAGGTTCCTGGCCCATCGATACCGAAATGGCGGCACGTGTCGCTGCGCAAGGCCAAGCAAGATTGGCATCGTCGGTGCATTTGATTTGTCGTCCACGCGAAAATGCTGAAGGCGAGCTCATCGTTACTGTTGGTGACTGGCGCAATATCCTGCATGAGCTTCCTCAGCGCATTCACACCTGGCTGCCCCGCCTTGCCAGCGAAGGCGTCGTCGGCGCCGACGCCATCTTCGCCTGTCTCGGCCCGGCGCTGGAAATCTTCTCCCGCTACAGCCGCGTCGAAAAGGCCAGCGGCGAGGTCGTCACCCTGGGCGAGTATCTGGAACACGTGTGGGCGGCGGTCTCCAAGGCAGCGCTGGCGATGGTCTTCGAGGGCGCCGACACTGCCGGCTTCGAGGAAGACGCCCGCCTCACCGCCATGTGGCTGTGGACGCTCTCCACCGACGACGTCGAAGCCGACGCCGACGACGATGACGACGACGCGGAAGAAGGCGCCGGCGGCAAGAGGAAGACGCCCGGCGGCTATGCGCTCGAATACGACGCCGCCCGCAAGATCGCCCAAGGGTTGGGCGCGCATCTGGAAACGTTGGGACATCTGGTCGAGGTCAAGGGCGGCAATGCGCGGCTGCTGCCGGTGCGCGAACGCACCCGCTATCTCTTTGGCCGCGAGGATGTGCAGCAGCCGGCGCCGTCCCGCCGCCGCGGGGTGCAGCAGGCGTCGCTCTTTGCCGAGCTGGCGGCGGAAGACGCTGCGGTGGCGGCGTGGCTGGCGCCGGCCGAGTTCGAGCTGCGCGCCGGGCGCACCACCCTCGACCGGGTGCATCAGGCCATGCTGCTCTTTGGCGCCGGGCGCAGCGACGCCCTGCGCCGCTTCCTGGT
>JAPKMV010000134.1 GCA_026645635.1 Caldilineaceae bacterium | reverse complement strand
CGGACTGCATCAGTTCGCGCAGATGGTTCAGTTCTTCCTCGATCTGCGCCCGTTCCTCTAACAGCTTTTTGCGTTCCTGGGCAACCAATGCTTGCTCGGTCATCATCAAATCTCCCCACAGGGGCTGGGCATTGCGCACAACATCCAGTGCGCGCCGCCGATGGCGCGGGACTTGCTGCTGCGCCAGCTTAGCAGCGGCGCCGCAGACAATTCCGCAAAATACAAAAATAAGTGTACAGCTTATAACAGGTTTTCCCCGAAAGGTCAAGCAAAATCCCTTGCGCACGCTTTGACTTTGCCTCTTGGCGTGGGTATGATAGAACAAATGAACGAACAGCGCAGGTGGTGCACAACATATGGCCGATGAACGCAGCATAGACGGGCGCAAACCGGGTGAACACCGTGACGCACCCGACCGCACCATTGGCGGCGACCCGCAGCCCGGCGACCGCCAGGTGGATCACGCGCTGCGCCCCCGTTCGCTCTATGAGATGATCGGGCAGGAGCGCCTGCGCGACAAGATGCAAATTCTCGTCGATGCGGCGCGCCAGCGCGGGGACGCCCTCGACCACGTGCTGCTCTATGGCCCGCCGGGGTTGGGCAAGACCACGCTCTCCCACATCCTGGCCTACGAAATGGGCGCCAATCTCAAAGTCACCGCCGGCCCCGCAGTGGAGAAAGCGGGCGACCTGGCCGCCATCCTCACCAATCTGCGCAAGGGCGACATCCTCTTCATCGACGAGATTCACCGCTTGGGGCGCGCGGTGGAAGAGATTCTCTACCCGGCGATGGAAGATTTTTCGCTCAATATCGTCGTGGGCAGTGGGCCGGGCGCGCGCAACATTCAACTCAGCCTGCCCAAGTTCACCGTGGTCGGCGCGACGACGCGGCTGGCGCTGATGACCTCGCCCCTGCGCGCCCGCTTTGGCGTCGTGGAGCGCTTCGACTTCTACGACCCGGCGGCGCTGCACGAGATCGTCAACCGCGCCGCCGCGCTGCTGGAAGCGCCGATCGACCCGGCCGGCGCCACTGCCATCGCCCAGCGTTCGCGCGCTGCGGCGCCTGCGCGACTATGCGCAGGTGCGCGCCCAGGGCCGCATCACCGCGCGGGTCGCCGAGGAGGCGCTGGCGCTGTTGGAGATCGATGAATTGGGTCTGGATGACCTCGACCGCCGCGTGTTGGATTCGATCATCAACAAGTTCAACGGCGGCCCCGTGGGGCTGGATACGCTCGCCGCTTCGATCAGCGAGGAAGCGGACACGATCATGGATGTGGTGGAGCCGTATCTGCTGCAACTGGGCTTCCTCGACCGCACCCCGCGCGGTCGCGTCGCCACCCGTGCCGCCTACGCCCACCTGCGCGTCACCTACCCGGAACAGACTGGCCTTTGGGGATAGTAAGAATAGACCGCGGATTAGGCGGATTCGGCGGATTTACGCGGATCAATTCAAATCCGCGCAAATCCGTCTAATCCGCCTAATCCGCGGTCTATTTCAACCTTCACCAGCGCGTAAATTTTCCACCAGCGTCTGCACATTCTGCTCGTGGATGGCGACGCCGCGCGGGGATTGACAGTGCGCAGGCAGCAGCGAATCGCTGACGCGCTCGACTGTTTCCAGCGCCTCACCGCGCTGCACCAGCGGCGGAATCACGCGGCGCAGGCCGTGGAGATAGGCCACATCCCCCGCCAGCCGCTCCATGACTGCCGTGCGGTCGTTGCTCGTGGCACCACTCGCAGGGATGTACAATTGGAAATTGCGCGCCTTGAGCAGACGCGCCAGCAGACGCAGCGTATCCAACTCCGCCTCGCCTGTGGAACCCTCGCCCAACAGCGGCGGCAGACAATCGCTGCCGAAGCTGCCGCCAGCGATCACGCCCAACGCCGGGATGTGGAGCACCACCGCGCCCAACTGGGCGTAGATATCCAGGAAATGATCGCCGATGCGCAGATGCGCCACACCGCCGGCCATCGTCTGCACTACGGGTAACCCGACCGAACGCGGCGCGCCGGTGAAGAGCACAGCCGCGTCGTCCTCCAGCCGGAAGCGGGTGATCAGATCGTCCGGCGGATCGACCACGAGCAACTGGCTGCGCCCAAGCAGCGCGTCCGGGGTCGGGATGCCATCGCGCCCCATGATAAAGAGCGTGTTGGCCGGTGGCTCGCCTTCGCTCAGCAGTTCCAGGTGCGCGTAGAGTTGGGTGATGCGCGGCCCGGCAGCCGCGGACGGGTCAAGCAGCGGGATTGGGCTGGGCATAGGCTGCTTCAGGCTCCACCGCACAGCCTACGGGCGCGCCCAGGCTTGCGGCCAAGTCGGCCAGTTCCGCCGGCAGGTCGGCGATGACGACGCGTCCGTCGGGCAGGATGTAAATTTCGGTTTCGGTGGGCAGCGCAGGGAACGCGTCCGCCATCGGCTCAGCCCTGGCTGACGACGATGCCGGCATAGCGCTCGTCCTCGTAAAATTCGCCGGTGCGTTCGGCATGTTCCACCTTGCCCAGCCGCTCCAGCAGTGCGCTGATCGACTCGCACGCGCTGCCCTTGACGCCCTTGATCTGATACTCGACGCGGCCGTCCGGTTTGATGATGATCTCGATCTCTTCACTGTGCATGTTACAAACTCCTACGCGCTGGCAGCGTGGTTGTGATGGGCATGAGACTCCGCACATTCGAGTCATGCGCCGCGGCGCACGACAAACGGCCCATTGCCCCTCGCAACTCGCCCCTCAATACTTCAAATCGTCCCGCACCGGGCTAAACACCTCTGCCGCGGTGAAACCTTCCGGGCCGGCTTTGGCGCTGTGCGGGACGCCGCCCGGCACCATGTACATGTCGCCTGGGCGCAGCAGCATCGTCTCGCCGCCGACGGTCAACTCCAGATCGCCGGTGAGGATGACGCCGAACTGCTCGTGCGGGTGGGTGTGCTCGGGCACCACCACATCCGGCGCAAAGGAGACGCGCGAAACGAGCATCTTGTCGCCCCAAAAGGTGCGCGTGCGCCCGCCCGGCACCAGTTCCTTGTCGGCGCGTTGCTTGAGATCGAGCATGTACATGGTCAGCTCCAGCGCCGGACGGTCATGCGGATCACGTTGTCGCGCCCCACATTCTCTTCGACCAGGGCAAAGCCGGCGCTTTCCACTTCGGTCAGCACCTTGTGATACGCATAGCGCTGCTGCACCTTCTGCAGCGTCTTGCGGATCCCGGCCATTTGCATGTCGTCGCCGACCGCTTCGTAGACACCGTCCGCGCCTTCGCGCAGGGCAAAGAACGCGCCCGGCTGCTTGACGACCAACGGCATCCGCCCGGAAAAATTGCTCCAGCGGTGGGTGTACTGTTCGTTCTCGGCATACGCCAGCTTGAGATCGTCCAACGCCTGCTTGATCAGCGTCACGTCGCGCAACTCAGTCTGCACTTTTACAAATTTCGACATCGATTCACCTCATGACTCTCTACTTGGCCCTACCCTGTTTGTCTCGCGCCCCGCACTGATGTTCGGGGGTTGGACATCGCCCCTCGCAATTCGCCCCTCAGTTATACGCCGCATCCAGCAGTTCAATCGTATGCCACACCGGGAGCGGTCTGCCCAGCGCAGCCAGATGGGTGCGAATCTGTGTCATACAGCCGATGTTGCCGGTGGCAATGGCCTGTGCGCCTGTGCTCAGAATATTGCGCGCCTTGCGCTCGCCGATCTGCGCCGCCAGCTCCGGCTGCTCCAGATTGTACGTCCCCGCCGACCCACAGCAAAGTTCCCCTTCAGGGATTTCGACCAGGCGCAGGTTCGGAATCGCCGACAGCAGTTGACGCGGCGGCGCAGTGACGCCCTGCGCGTGGGCCAGATGACAGGCATCATGATAGGCGACGGTGATCGGTTCCGGCAAACCGTCCGGCGGCGCCAGCCCCAGTTCCGCCAGGAAAACTGTGATGTCGCGCACCAGGTGGCTGAACGCCTGCGCCTGGGGCAAATCCGCCTCGCCGGCAAAAAGCAGCGGGTACTCGTGCATGCCCGACCCGCAGCCCGCCGCATTGGTGACGATGGCGTCCACGTCAGTGGGAAATGCGGCCAGGTTGCGCCGCGCCAGCATCTGCGCCTGCTCGGCCTCGCCGATGTGGAGCGAGAGCGATCCGCAGCAGCCCTGGCCGCGCGGGATGACCGTCTCCACGCCGTTGCGCGCCAGCACGCGCAGCGTCGCCCAGTTGATCTCCGGCGCCAGCACCTGCTGTACACAGCCGGCCAACAGCGCCACTCGTGCGCGTTGCGGCCCCTGTGCCGGGTAGACTTCGGGCAGCGGCGCCGCAGGTGGCAGCGTTGCGGGCAACATGCGCAGCATACCTTGCAGCTCAGCCGGGAGCAACCGGCGCGTCAATTGTCCCAGACGCCCGGCCTGCACCGCCGCGCGAAAGCGCTCCGGGTAGGGCAGCGTCTCCTTGACAAGCGTGCGCGCCACCTGGTTCATCGGCGCCCGGCGGCGCTGCAGCTCGGCGAGGGTGCGGAACGGCGTCAACAGGTGGCTGTAGGCCACGCCGGACGGACAGGCCGTGACACAGGCCATGCACCCCAGGCAGCGGTCGACATAGGGCAATGCACCGGCCAGGTCGATGCTGCCCTCGAGCGCCTCTTTCATGAGAATGATGCGCCCGCGCGGGGAATCCATTTCCTCGCCCAACACCTTGTAGGTGGGGCAGGTTGCCAGACAAAAACCGCAGTGCACGCACGCGTCCACGGCTTCTGCCATGAAGCGGCCCTGGACGCCGAGTTCATCAACCGGGATTGCGTGTTGCATGAGCTTGCTTCGTTACTGCTTGCCGCCGTTGAGCGGTGGAAATTTGTTCTCTGGGTCGAGTGTCTGTTTGATGCGCGCCGCGAGATTGGCGCCGTTGTGCAGCCCCAGAAGCGGCTGCTCCGTGGGCGGCCCCAGCAGCGCCACGCCCGACAACCCCAATGCCAGCAGCTGCGCGTCGAGTTCATCCCATGCGCCCGGCCAGGCGATCCAGGCCAGGTTGCTGCCGTCAATGTACCGCCGCGCTGCATTGCAGGACGCAAGCATCGCATCCAACGCGGGCAGCGCCGCCAGCGTCAGCGGCGCTTTGGCGAGCTTAGCCCCACGTGGGAGCCAACTAAACGTCGCCGTCCGCTGCCAGATGGCCGCATCGTCGGCAACCGCTTCGCCCCGTCCCTGCCAGCGGCGCAGATGCTCCAGTCGCGCGGGCAGCACAGCCGCCGGCCCGCCAATGCGCAGCAGCAGCGTGTACGCGCCTTCCGCCGGCAGCAGATCCAGCGCCTCCAGGTCGAAGTGTGAGGTCGACAACCGGCCGATGGTGTCGATGGCGCTCGCCAGGCTAAGGCCGCTGATCTGCAGCGTTGCAAACGCCAGCGGCTGCGGGAAGACCTTGAAGCTGACCTCCACGATCACGCCCAGACTGCCCAGGCTGCCGACGAGGAGTTTATGCTGGTCAAAGCCGGCGGCGTTTTTGACCACCTTGCCGCCGCTGCGCACCAGCCGCCCCTGCCCATCGACATAGCGCATGCCGATGATAAAGTCGCGCACGCCGCCGTAGCGCCGCCGCCCCGACCCGCTGAGACCGGTCGCCACCGCACCGCCCAGGGTTGCGCCAGCGGCGGCCAGGGGCGGATCGAAGGGGAGGTATTGCCCGTGCTCGGCCAGAGCCGCCTGCACCTCCGCCAGCGGCGTGCCCGCCAGCGCCGTAAACACATACTCGCCCGGGTTGTATTCGACGATGCCGCGCAGCGGGCGCAGATCCAGGCGGGTGGCCGTCGGCCAGCGGTCTTCGTGCCGCCGCCGCGGGGCAACACCTCCACCATGGCGCGCACGGCATCCTGCGCGGCGGCTATTGACTCAATCGAGACCGTCTCGATGACCGGATTCAAAATCATGTGCGACATCCTATGCGCGCGAAATGACACCCTGCTGCTCCAGCGGGTGAATCCCCGGGTGCGTCAGGCTCGGCGCGTCTCCATCGGGCAGCATTTTGCCGCGGTTGGCCAATTCCTTCGGGTCGATGGCGAGCCGCAGTTCGTTCATCACAGCCAGGTCCACCGGATTGAACATGGCCGGCATGTACGCCCGCTTCTCGACGCCGACGCCATGCTCGCCGGTGATCGATCCGCCCAACTCGATGCATAGATTCAGGATTTCACCGGCCAGGGTTTCGGCGCGTTCCAGTTCCCCTGGCGTGCGCCCGCTGTACAGAATCAACGGGTGAAGATTGCCGTCGCCGGCATGGAACACGTTGGCAACGCGCAGACCGTGCTGCGCACTCAGCCGTTGAATTGCGGCCAGCGCTTCACCCAGGCGGCTGCGCGGCACCACGCCATCCTGCACGATGTAGTCCGGGCTGAGGCGCCCCACTGCCGAGAAGGCACTCTTGCGCCCCTTCCAGATCCGGGCGCGGTCGGCGTCATCTTTGGCCACGCGCACCTCATAGGGGCCGGACGCCTCGACTACCTGGAGCAGGTGCGCAAATTCCGCCTCGACCTGGACCCGTTCGCCTTCCAGTTCCACGATGAGCAATGCAGCGGCATCGCGCGGGTAGCCGGCGTGGACGGCGGCCTCGGCGGCCTGGATCGCCAGGTTGTCCATGATCTCCATCGCGCCGGGCAGCAGCCCCGAAGCCACAACCTGCGCCACGGCATCACCGGCGGCGGCGAGGGAGTGGTAGGCGGCCAGCACGGTGCGATACAACTCGGGCCGAGGCAACAGGCGCACGGTGATCTCCAGGGCGATGCCGAAGAGTCCCTCCGAGCCGACAAAGAAGCCGGCAAGGTCTGGCCCGACGCTCTCCAGGCTGTCGCCGCCCAGTTGCACCACCGCGCCGTCGGGGAGCACGGCCTTGATGCCAAGCACGTGATTGGCGGTCATGCCGTACTTGAGACAGTGCGCGCCGCCGCTGTTGAAGGCCACATTGCCGCCGATGGTGCAGATCAACTGGCTGGACGGGTCGGGCGCATAGTAAAGCCCGTGCGGTGCGGCGGCTTTGGTCACATCCAGGTTGATGACGCCCGGCTCCACCACTGCGATGCGCCGCTGCGGGTCAAGGTGGACGATGCGGTTGAGCCGGTTGAGCGCGATCACGACGCCGCCAGCCACGGGCAGCGAGCCGCCGGAGAGACTGGTGCCGCTACCCCGCGCCACAAAGGGGACGCTGTGCCGGTGGCAAAGCTCCACGACGCGCACGACTTCCTCCTGCGTTTCCGCCAGAACCACGGCGCCCGGTCGCGAGCGGAAGGCGGTCAGCGCATCCGATTCGTAAGGCGCGAGTTCCGCCGCCTGCCGCAGCAGGCGATGAACGGGCAAAAAGGTGGCAAGTGCGTCAATCAGCGCAGAATTCGGCATAGACCAGGCAATCTGTTGAACCCATTGGAACGATAGTTCTAGTGTACTCGATTTGCGTCAAATCGGCAATGGTCAATCGCGCACTTTTTGCGTATCGGGCGGGGGTGCAATGCGTAACGGCGTCTCACATTGCACCTTTTGCCGATTTGACGCGCCCCGCATGGGCGCCAACCTGCCGAAATAAAGCGTGCTTAGTCGGACATTTGACCGTTGTCTCGACACACAAAGTGTGTCAGAGTAGAGTTCAGGGATATTCTGGTTTCCGGAGGGAATCCAATGCTGAAAACAACATCATTCACCGGCTTCCGCCGCAGCAGACGCTGGCTCTGGGTCACTTTTCTATTGATTTCGTTGCTCTGGCTGGCGGCGCCGGCAAGTGAGAGCGGTGCAGCCAGCCGCTACAACGCGCAACACGAAGCCGATCTGTGGGGCGACCTGGTCGCCGGCTCCGATCTGATCGTGCGCGCCCATGTGCTGACCACGATCACCAACTGGCGAGGGGACGAGCTGGTCAGCACCCATCTGTTGGAGACGCGCTACGCGCTGCTGGGCGCGCCGCCCGCACGCTTCGTCGTGTATGCCCGCGGCGGCGTCCTCC
>JAPKMV010000133.1 GCA_026645635.1 Caldilineaceae bacterium | reverse complement strand
GGGTGAGGGGGTGATGAGGTGTTCACCCTCTCACCCCCTCACCCTCTCACCCCCTCACCCTCTCATCTTCTTATCCTCTCATCTCCTCACCGCCGGCAGGAACTGTGCAAAGTTGCAGTTGCGATTGGGCCGGTTGAAGGTCGGGCAGACGGTGTCTGACCAGGCATCCTCCGCCGGGTTACCGTCGGGGATGCGGCCCGCAGCACCGATGCGCGCCGGGGTGTTCTGGTCGTAGCTGTCGATCTTGACGGTGCCCTGCCCACCATAGAGACCGACATACTCTCCTTCAGCTTTCAGCCCAAAATTGAGATGGGTCGGCCCCTGGCCGCTGTCGTCGTCAGCCAGAAAGACGATGCGCCCGTTGGGTGGTACGACCACGCCATTCGGTATCACATATTTCAGCGGCTCATCTTTGTTGTCGCTGAGCGAAAGACCGTTCATGCTGATCGGCGCGTTGGTCGGGTTGTAGATCTCGATCCAGTCGGGGAACTCCGCCGGCTCGTCCGGGTCGGGCACGATGAAATTCCAGTAGACGATCTCGTTGAGGATCAGCGGCGGCGGCGTGTAGCCGGCCAGGAAGCGCCGCTCGCTGCCCGGCAGCGGCAGCCGGTTGCTCTCGCCGTCCTCGTCGGTGGCGCGCACGTAATAGCTCACCAGTGTGTCATCCGGCTGGCCGGGAATCTGCCCGACGTACAGATCGCCGCCGGTGTGGGTCATCGCCGCGTTCTGCTCGCCGCCCACACTGGTCGAGTAGACGATGGTCGCCGCCACAATTGCGTCGATGTCGGTGATCGTGGCGGTGACGGTGATCGGCTGGTCAGCCGGCGCGGGTACGGGCGGCTTGGACACTGCTGAAATGCGGGGCGGGTCGCCGCCGTTGGAAGCGTTTGGTGTTGCAAATTGCAGGATCTGGAATGCGCCCAGACCGTTGGGCAGCCGTCCATAGGCCTGGTCGGTCTCCAATGCAGGGTAGGTCAGGTCGTCGATCTTGCCGAGGGGATCGAGCCGGTACAGCCCCACATACTCGCCATCGGCGCCCAGCCGGAAATTCGTGTGCAGCGGGCCTTGGCGCGGGTCATCGTCGGCGTAGAAGATCAGAAACCCGAATGCAGGTATGGTCAGCCCGTTGGTGATGGGGAACTTGCCCGGGTTCTCCTCGTCGTCGGTCAGCGCCAAACCGTCCAGCGCTATGGGCGCATCGGTCGGATTGTACAACTCGATCCAGTCGGGCGCCTCGCCCGGTTCGTCCGGATCGGCCAGTGTGTTGTTGTTGTCGGCCATCAATTCGTTGAGGCGGAGATCAGCCTGGGCACTGGGGGTTGCCGGCTCGGGCGCCTGTGCGCGCACGGTGGACACAAGCGCCACCGCCAGCGCGGCGGCCACGGCGATCGCCAGACCTCCATAGCACAGGCGCGGCAGAAACCGCTGGGAAGTACAATTCACAAGCACTCCTTTCGTCATGAGCATTTCGTCTGAAGGGGGACAACGGCCCGGTCGATCTGTCATCTCTATCGACGGTGGCGGCGCGATTCCCGCGCCGCCATGCGACGGGGCGCTTCCGCTTTGTCGTAGGTGCGGGTTCCAACCGCACGAAGTCCCGCTTGCACTGGGGCTTTGTGCGGTTGAAAACCGCACCTACGGCAGACAGAACATAGGGTTCCAAGCAACTTCTTAGCGGCAGCCACTCATCTTGCCGATGAAGGGCAGATAGGCCGTAGCCACCACGACGTGGCGCAAGTTGGCGCCGCCGGGCGTCGGCGTGCCCAACACGCGCCATTCCTCGCCGCCGCTGGGGTCGCGTCCGAAGCTCTGGTTGGTCAGCAGCGCGTCAAACTCGACCGAATCGATGGTGCGGAAGTCGTCGGCTTCGCCGGCATGGAGCGCCACATACTCGCCCGCGCGGCTGAGGCGGAAATTGGTGTGCAGCGGCCCTTGCTCCGGCTCCCCGTCGGCGACAAAGATCACATACCCGTAGGGCTGCACGATCAGGTCGATGGCGATGCGGAATTTGCGCGGATCAGCCGGGTCGTCGGTCAGGTACATGCCGTTCAAATTGATGGGCAGGAAACCGGGATTGTACAACTCGATCCAATCCGGGTACTCTTCCGGCTCGTCCGGGTCCATGTAGCCGCGGTCGGCGTCGGCCAGAATCTCGTTGATGACGATGCGCGGCTTGAAGCCAACTTCGATGGTGGTATCGATCGACCGCATCAACTCGCCGATCATCGGATAGTCGGTGGTGGCGTTGCGCACCGTCAGGCCATCCGGGATCACCGAAACGCGCAAGTCATCCGGTCGGAAACAGCCGCCCACGCTCGACTCGGCCACCACGAAGTAATGGTCGGTGGCGCCGGCGACGGTCTGCGTATTGCCCAACGGCGAGGTGAGCGGCACCAGCATATCCCCGGCGCTGTTGAGGGTCAGCGCGCCCCAGTTGACCAACAACTGGTCTTCGGAGGGGGAGAAGTTGGCGCTGCCCTGGTTGCGATAGACCAGGATGCGGTTGATCTGCGCGGCGAGCTGTTCTGTCGTCAACGGCTGGCCCACATAATTGGTAAAACGCAAGTTCAGTGCATTCAACCGGAGCGCGGCGTTGTTCCAGCGCCCCTTGTGCGTCACCGCCACGTCCAGCAGCACCGCGCCGGATGCGGTCGTCGTGCCGGGGCGACTCTCCGCCAGGGCGAACTGCCCGCCCAAGTTCTCGTACCAGGCGATCTTGCCGTCTTCGCGCGATGCCGCAAGCACGTCGATGTCGCCGTCGGCGTCCAGGTCATCGGCGTAGACGCCGTGCGCCACCCGGTTGTTGGTGGAAATCAGGTGCTCGACGAAGTTCCAGGTCGGCGCACCCAGGTTCTCGTACCAGGCGATGGCGTTGCCGGTTTCATTGGCTGCCACCACATCCGGGTCGCCATCCATGTCGATGTCGGCCGTGTGGATTGCATGGACGCCCCACGCCTGCTGCGTCAGGGCGCGCGTGACGAAAGTCGGCGGTGCGCCGCCCCTGTTTTCGTGCCAGGCAATGGAGTTGCTGAGTTCCAGCGCACTGAGGATGTCGATGTCGCCGTCCATGTCGATGTCCTCGGCGTGGATGTGGCGCGCACCCCACATGCGGTCCGCAATCAGGCGTTCGGTGAAGACCGGCGGCAAACCGCCGCGATTCTCGTACCAGGTAATCTCATGGTCGTTGGCCGAGGCGGACATCAGATCGAGGTCGCCATCGCCGTCCAGGTCGGCGGCGTAGGCCGAGCGCGCGTAGAAGGCCTGGTTGCTCACCAGCCGGCGCGTAAACTGCGGCGGGCGGCGGCCGTTATTTTCATACCAGTAGACTGAATTGTCGCCGTTGGAGGAAGAGTAGAGATCGAGATCGCCATCGCCGTCCAGGTCGCCGGGCAGGATCGTGCGCGGGTCTTCCGTCAAACCGGTGACCAGGCGTGCCGTGAAGTTGGGCGGCGCGCCCGGCTGGGTGAGCAGGTTCTCATACCACCAGATATTGCTGGCGCGTGTGTCGGCCACCATCAGATCCTGGTCGCCGTCGTTGTCCAGGTCGCCCGCGGCAATCCAACGCCCGGCCTCCAGGTTGTTGGCCACGGTGTACTGGGTGAAGCGCGGGGGTTGCCCTCCTTCGTTGCGATACCAGGAGACCTGATTGAGCGAGACGGAGAGTACGTCGCGGCGTCCGTCGTTGTCGATGTCCGCCGTCCACACCGCACGCGCTGAACGCTGCACCGACAAAATGCTCTCCTGCTGGCTGGTGAGCAGCGCCGTGCGGTGCGTCGTCTGGTTCACGTAAAGCGTGACGCGGTTGTCATCCCGCGACGCGGAGAAGAGGTCGATGTCGCCATCGCCGTCGATGTCCGCCGCATGAACCGCACGCGCGCCGCGCGCGCTGTTGGTGACGATGCGACCGGTGAAGTTGGCAGGCGCGCCGCGAATGTTCTCAAAGAGCAACACCTTGTTGTCGACCGAAGAAGCGGCCAGGATGTCATCGTCGCCGTCGCTGTCGACGTCGGCCACGATGACCGCCTTGGCGTGGTCGGCGTTCGTCGCCAGGATGCGCTCGCTGAACTGGGCGCCGCGTCCCTGGTTTTCATACCAGCCCACCTGGTTCTGCTGTTCGGAGACAAACGCCACATCCATGTCACCGTCGCCGTCGATATCGGCGGCAAAGACCGACTTGGCATAATCCATGTTTCCCGGCGGCGTCGGGCCGTTGCGAATGGTGCGCGCCTCGAAGGCGGGGGGGCGGGCGCCGTTGTTGCGAAACCAGACGATGCGATTCGTATCCTCCGAAGCGCCGACCAGGTCGAGATAGCCGTCGGCGTCGAAGTCGCCGGCATGGACGGCGACCGCGCTGGGCATATCCGCTGCCACCAGATGCGCGCCGAACCAGGGATTCGCCCCGCCTGCATTCTCATACCAGGTGATGCGGCCGTCGTCGCGCGTGGCGCCGGCCACATCCAGGTCGCCGTCGCCGTCCAGATCGGCAACATGGACGGCGACGGGATAGTTCAGCCCGGTGGCGATGTCCTGGCGGATAAACGCTGGGCTGTTGGGCAGGTTGTTGCGCAGCCAGAAGATGGCGCCTGCCCCCGCTGTGGCGCTCTCCCCATCGCCGTCGCGACTGGACGGGTTGAGGGCGCCCACCGCAGCCACCACGATGTCGACGCGACCGTCGCGGTTGAGGTCGGCAGGGGAGGCGGCGTAGCTGCCGGCAGCCGTCGCCACCGTGTGACGCTCGAACTGCAGGCCGCCAAGATTGCGCAGCCAGGTGATCGCCCCATCTTCGCGCGAGGCGATCACCACATCCAATCGACCATCCCGGTCGAGATCTGCGGTTTTGACCGAGTGGGCGCCGACCGTCTGGTCGGTAAGGGTGACGCCTTGCTGAAAAGGTGAACTGGTGATCACCGGATCGGCAAGCGCTGCGGCGGGTTCGCTTGCCTGCCCGCTGGCCGCGCCAAGCGGCTGGGTGGCCAGCAACAGCACGATCATCAGGAGCATCCGCCCGGCCGCGCCTGCGTGCAGATGCACCCTCTGCTTGACGCAAATGTTCATGTCGGCAACCTGTATTAGCCCTTATCCGAGAACAGTTCGCCGCACTTGAGTCGGGCGAATCACGCGCATGCGAGTCATCACGCCTCGCCATGAACGATTGGGCGATCAGCGCTGCCGGAGTATAATACCAGACGGGAGCGCACCGCCCCAATTTATCGCAAGCGGCTGGGTGCATCCCGGAAGCCTAGCGGGCGTTTCTCCGGTGCTGGCCACATGGACCAGGCCGCGTTGATTCAAAGTCACCGAACCAGGGCTGAGCGTGCAAGTCGTGTCAGCGGGTGCAACGACGACGTTGTGCGAGTTCCAAGCCACCTTATGCGAGCGCAAACAGGCCATTTTGCACTTTCCAGACGCATTGCCTATACACTTCTGCTGCTGCTGTTGCTGCTGTCACCGGCGGCGCTGCTCGCACAGGACGACGACACAGGGGACGCTGCCGTAACGGCCGCAGCAACGCCCGCCGCCGTCGTGATCAGCGAAATCCACTATGATCCGGCAGACAAACGCGCGCGGGTCGAGTTCGTCGAGCTGTACAACGCTTCCTCCGCCGTGGTCGATCTCTCCGGTTGGGCCTTCACCGCCGGGATTCGCTATGAATTTCCCGCGGGCGTCACGCTGGCGCCGGGCCGCTACCTGGCCATCGCCGCCGACCCGGCGCGCGTCTGGGAGACGTACCACGCGCCTGCCTTGGGGCCATTCAGCGGACGTCTCGCCAACGAAGGCGACCTGTTGGAACTGCGCAACAGCCGGGCCGAAATCGTGGATAGCGTCGAGTACGGCGTCGGCTTTCCGTGGCCGCTGGGCGGCGGCGAATATGATCTCTCGGCAAGTCTGCTCAACGCGGCCTTCGACAACAGCATTCCCGGCGCATGGCGCGCCAGCGGCGCCACGCCCGGCGCAGGCAACAGCGCCTGGCTCGACAACCCGCCCCCCTTCATCGACGCCGTCGAACATCTCCCCGCAGCGCCCACCGCGTTCGACTCGGTGCAGATTCGCGCCCAAATCCGCGACGCCGACGGCGTTGCGAGTGTGCGCGTCCTCTTGCAGGCTGTGGCGCCCGGCGCCTACATCCGCCTCACCGACCCGGCCTACAGCGCCAACTGGACGGCCGTGCCGATGCAGGCAATTGGGCCGGATCTCTACGCGGCCGAAGTGCCGGCGCACATGCGCGCACACCGCAACCTGATCCGTTATCGCATCGAAGCGACCGATCGTGGCGGACGGACGGTCACCGCGCCCTACTGGGAAGATCCACAGCCCAACTTCGCACTTTATGTCTACAACGGCGCACCTGCGTGGAACGGGGCGATCCGGCCGGGGGTAACGGGCGACAGCGGCGTCTGGCAGAGCTATGCCTTCGACCAGATGCGCCCGATGGCGATCTACCAGTTGCTGGCGGCTGCCTCCGATGTGGCGGATGCCCAGCACATCCCCCCCTCGACGCGGCCCGCCTACCTCGGCAACGACTACCCCTGGCTGGGCACACTGGTCTACGACGGCGTCGTCTACGACCACATCGGTTTCCGCGCACGGGGAGGGCTGCATCGGTACGCCACCGGCAAGAATAACTGGAAATTCAACTTTCAACGCGGCCACCGCTTCCAGGCCCGCGATGATTACGGCGTCCCGTACCCGGTGAAGTGGGACAAGCTGGTCTTCTCCTCGGTCTTGCAGCACGCCAACCGGCGCTATCGCGGCGAGCAGGGTATGTTCGAGACGCTGGCCTATCGGCTCTACAACCTGGCCGATGTGCCCGCCTCCGCCACCCACTTTGTCCACTTCCGCGTCGTCGATCAGCCGGCTGAACAGGCCGGCAGCCAGTACAACGGCGATTTCTGGGGGCTATACCTGGCGCTGGAGAACGTCGACGGCCATTTTCTCGACCAACATAACCTGCCCGACGGCAACCTCTACGAGATGAAGGGCGCCACCGGCGAACTGGACAATGAGAGCGAGGCGGGCGTCGCCGACAGATCCGACCTGGACGCCTTTATGAATGGCTATCTGTACGGCAACCCCGACACAACCTGGTGGCGCACGAACTTCGATCTGGCCGGCTATTTCAGCTTCCGCAGCATCACCGAAGCCATCCACAACTACGACATCGGCGAAGGCAAGAACTACTACTACTACTTGAACCCCGAGACCCGCCGCTGGTCGATGCTGCCGTGGGATCTGGACCTCACCTGGGCCGAGACTTTTGCGGGCAATGGCGTCGAACCATTTCTGGCGCCGGTTTTAGGCAGACCGGAATTCCAGTTGGAATATCAAAACCGCCTGCGCGAACTCCGCGACTTGATCTTCACGCCTGACCAGATGTACCCGATGATCGACGAGACCGCAGCGCTGATCGATACATCGGCGAACAACCTGTCGATGGTGGATGCCGACCGCGCCCTGTGGGACTACAATCCGATCCTCACATCTCCATACGTCGATGGGGACCGCGCCAGGGTCGGCCAGTTCTACCAGATCGCGCCGGGCGGCAACTTTCGCGGCATGGTGCAGTTGCTGCGCGATTACGTGCTGCGCCGCGCGGCCTGGATCGACGCCACGCTGCTCACTGACCGCGACCATCCTTTCACGCCCGGCGTCTGGTATGCCGGACCCGCGGGCTATCCCGCCGACCAACTGGTCTTCCACGCCTCAGCTTTTGCTGACCCCCAGGGATCTCACACCTTTGGCGCGATGCAATGGCGCGCCGCCGAACTCAACTATCCGGGCATCCCTGGCTACGACCCCAATCAGCGCGGGCGCTACGAGATCGAGGCCACCTGGACGAGCGCGGCGCTGACCGATTACGCATCGCGTATGACGCTGCCGCCCGGCGTCTGTATGCCCGGCGCCACCTGCCGCGTGCGCGTGCGCATGCAGGATCAGAGCGGGAGATGGAGCCACTGGTCGGCGCCGCTGCAGTTCC
>JAPKMV010000132.1 GCA_026645635.1 Caldilineaceae bacterium | reverse complement strand
GGGCGTATGGGCTTCAATCCCTGATCACTTTAGATCGGGGCTGATTTCTAGCCATTGGCGTGGTTGCAGCCCACAGGTATAATGGCTTGCCACGTTGGGAACGCAAGACGGGCGCACTGTACGCACTCACCATCTGCGCCCGATGTCGTTGTCGTCGATTGGCAAAGGGGAATGCACGCTGTGTCTGGGAAAAGCACCAATCCATCAGAACCGTTCAGGACGACGAATGCCGGCAGCTCGGGCGGGCGTGTGGGCGTGCCGGGCGAAGAGGTCCGTGTGACGCCCGGCGCCGAAGTGGCGATGGCAACCACGCCAACTGCGACCACCACCGCATCGACGACCGCTGGCGCCGTCAACGGCTATGTGAACGGTCTGCTTTCGGTCAATGGCGCGGGGGGGGCGGCTGCCAGCGACGACACCGAAGCCGGCGCACTCTGGGCGCAGATCAACAAGCTGCGCCCGCTGCCGACGGTGGACGGCTCCACCCACCTTCTCTGCGACCCGGGGCCAGAGGAACGGCTGGCGATCGAGTCGCTCTGGCGCAACTTGCCCGATGGCTTCAAGCAGGACAGCCGCGAGCTGATCCTGCGCGCCTACGTCCTCGCCAGCAACGCGCACAGCGGCGTGACGCGGGAGAGCGGCGAACCCTACATCACGCACCCGATTGCGGTGGCGCAGCTGCTCACCGAGCTGCGCATGGACCCGGAGGCGATTGCTGCGGGGCTACTGCACGATGTCGCCGAAGACACCGACTATGGCGTCGATTACATCCGCACGCACTTTGGCGCCACCATCGCCAAGCTGGTGGACGGCGTCACCAAGCTCAAGAAGATTCAGGAGAAACGGGGCAAGCCGGACGAGCCGGTCAGCAACCAGAAGGCGGAGTCGCTGCGCAAGATGATGCTGGCGAGCATCGAAGACCTGCGCGTGTTGATCATCAAGCTGGCCGACCGCCTGCACAACATGCGCACGCTGGGCGGGCAGAAGGAACACAAGCGGCGGCGCACCGCGCGCGAGACGCTCGACTACTACGCGCCCATTGCCAACCGGCTGGGCATCTGGCGCATCAAGTCGGAACTGGAAGATTTGAGCTTCCGCTATCTCAACCCATCGGCGTACAAAGAGATCAAGAACGCTATCCAGCAAAAGGAGAGCGACCGGGACAAGCTGGTGCTCCGCACCAAGGCTGAACTAGAGCGGGCGCTGGCCGACGCGGGCGTGGAGGCGGAAATCTACGGCCGTCCCAAGCACATCTATTCGATCTATCGCAAGATGGAGCGCAAAGGGGTCGGTTTCGAGCAGATCTACGATGTCCACGGCTTTCGCATCATCGTGGAGAGCGTGGCCCAGTGCTACGCCGCGCTGGGCGTCGTCCACACCATGTGGCACCCGATCCCCGGCGAGTTCGACGACTACATCGCCAACCCCAAGGACAACATGTATCGCAGCCTCCACACCGGTGTGCGCATCAAGCGCGATGGGCGTCCGGTGGAGATCCAGATTCGCACGCGGGAGATGCACGACACCGCCGAATTGGGCATTGCCGCGCACTGGCAATACAAGGAACAGGCGCGCCACAGCAAGGATGTGCAGGAGAAGATCGCCTATCTGCGCAAGTTGATGCAGGAGCCGCTGGCCACCGACGACTCCGATGAGTTTGTGGACAGCATGAAAACCGACGTCTTCAGCGACCGCGTGCTCGTCTTCACGCCCAACGCCGACATCATCGATCTGCCCGCCGGCTCGACGCCCATCGACTTCGCCTATGCGATCCACACCGAGTTGGGCCATCGCTGTCGCGGCGCCAACGTCAACGGGCTGCATGTGCCGTTGAACTACAAGCTGCAGAACGGCGACCAGGTTGCGGTGATCTCCGCCAAGCGCGGCGGACCGAGCCGCGACTGGCTCAACCCGGACCTGGAATTCACCGCGACGCAGCGCGCGCGCAGCAAGATCCGCGTCTGGTTGCGCAAACTGGACCGCGATGTCAACATCGCGCGCGGGCGGCAGGCGCTGGAGAAGGAGCTTGACCGCCTCTCCGCCGACATGAGCTTTGAGACGGTCGCCCGGCTTTTCAAGCAGGACAACCTGGACGACTTCCTCGCCGCCATCGGCTACGGCGACATCAACTCACAGCACATCGCCACCAAGGTGATCGAGTTCGAGCGCCGCGAGCAGGAACGACTGGCGCCCTTTGAGTATTTCGCCTTCCACAGCGCACCCCAGGTCGGCGTCGACGACAAGAACACTGACGGTCTGCGCGTGCAAGGGGTCGAGGGCTTGCTGACCAACCTGGGCAGATGTTGCAGCCCCGTCCCCGGCGACACCATCGTCGGCTATGTGACCAAAGGCCGCGGGGTGACGATCCACCGTCACAACTGTCCCAACATCAGCCGCACCATGGTGCAGGGCAACGGGCGCATCGTGGAGGTGTCGTGGACATCCAAGCAGGAGCGCACCTATCCGGTCAAGATTCAGGTGAGCGCCTATGATCGTTCCGGCCTGGTGCGCGACGTGGCGGCATTGGTGGCCGATGAAAAGGTGAACATGCGCAATATCGAGGCGGTGACTGGCGAGAAGGACAACGTCGCCGTCATCACCGCCACGCTGGAGATCCTGGACATCGCCCAACTGACCCGCATCATGACCAAGATCGACCGGCTCCCCAATGTGAAGGAAGTGCGCCGCAAGATTGGTTGAGTAATCGTCTGCTTGTCGCCGATTGTCGAATAGCCGCAGTCGGGCTATAATTTGGAAAATCTCCAGTCCCTAACAGCCTCGCCGCGGACACAGCGAAATGGCAGATGACAAACGATTGCGGGTGCTTTACGTAGCCAGCCGACGCGGCTCGATGGATGCCGTTTCACCGCCGGAAGTGCTGCGTACACATCTGGACAACCATATAGCCAGCAACGGCGATGTGCAGTTGGAGTGGACGGTGGTCACCAACCAGAAGAGCGCCCTCGGTCTGGCGCGCCGCGAGTTGCCCCGGCTGATCCTGATCGAGTTGGACGCTCCGGGCGGGCGCGCCGCTTTCTGCTCGGCCGTGCGCCAGCGCTGGCCCACCACCAAAATTGTGACGCTCTCCACGCAAGCGCGCGCCAGGCAGATCGACTGTGACGGGTTTCTGCACCTGCCGTTGGACTCGGTGGAAGTCGCCGCGGTGCTGGGCGCGCTGCTCGACGGCTACCAGGGCCACATCCGGCGCCGCGGCCCGATCGACCTGAACCTGGCCACGCGCACCGTCTCCACCCCCAAAGGCCAGTATCACATGACGCCCAAGCAGGCGGCGCTGCTCGACCTGCTGATGCGCCAGCACAACCAGGTGCTGTCGCGGCAGGAGATCATGGACAAGGTGTGGGAGACCAACTATCTGGAAGACACGCGCACGCTGGACGTTCACATCCGCTGGCTGCGCGAACGCATCGAACCGGAGCCGTCCGAACCCCAATATCTGGTGACCGTGCGCGGGAAAGGGTATCGGTTGAATTTGGACGGGGAGGTTGGAGATTAGAGATTGGAGACTAGAGATTAGAGATTAAGAGATTGGGAGATTATGAGATTAGGGGATTGCGATCAATCTCGCAATCCCCTAATCTCGTAATCCCATGGTCTCAAATCTCCAGTCTCTAGTCTCCAATCTCTAATCTCCAATCTCTACTCTCCAATCTCCAATCTCTCCAACTGGTCGATCATCTCCCGGATCACGTCGAAGCCGCCTTGCCAGAAGGCGGGGTCGGTGATGTCTACGCCGGCTTCGCGCAGGATCTCTTCCGGGTGGGCCGAGCCGCCGTAGGCCAGCAGACGCAGGTAGCCCGGCTTGAAGGCGTCGCCCTCCTGCTGATAGCGGCGGTAGAGCGCCAGCACCAGCAACTGCCCGAAGCTGTAGGCGTAGCAGTAGAAGGGCGTGTTGTAGATGTGAGGGATGGAAACCCACTCGTAGCGGAACTCCTCGCCGATCGCCACTGCGTCGCCAAACTGTTCGCGCAGGTTGGCCATGTACAACTCCTCCAACTGCTCCGGCGAGGCGCCCGCCAGGATCGCGGCATGGGCCTCCTGCTCGAAAAGCACAAAGAACGCCTGGCGCAGCACCGTGGCGTACATGTCATCCACTGCGCCGGCCAGCAGCTCACGGCGCACCAGCGGGTCCGGCTCCTCGGCCATCAGCCGGTCGGTGAGCAGCATCTCCGAGAAGACCGAAGCGGTCTCCGCAAGGGGCAGCGAGGCGTGCTGGGTGAGCAGCGAATGGTGCTCGGCCAACATGCTGTGAATGGCGTGGCCGAGTTCGTGGGCCAGCGTCGCCACGTCGCGCACCTTGCCGCTGAAGTTCATCAGCACCCAGGGCGTCAGTTCCGGCAGCACGGTGGAGCAGAACGCGCCGCCCCGCTTGCCTTTGCGCGGCGCGCTGTCGATGTGATTGTCGGTGAAGACCCGCAGCGCGTGGCGCGCCACGCCGGGGTCGAAGTGCTCGAAGGTGTCCAGCACCATCTCTACAGCATTGCCGTAGTCCACCTTGCGGTCGGACGCGGCCAGCGGCGCGTAGATGTCGTAGCGGCGCAGCTTGTCCATGCCCAGCCACTGCGCCTTGAGGGCAAAGTAGCGGTGGAAGACCGTGGCGTTGCGCCGGCAGACGTCGAGCAGCGTTGCCACGGCAGCGTCGGGCACATCGTTGGCGGTGTTGCGCACGCTGATCGGCGAATCGTAGCCGCGCAGCGTCACCTGCTCGTTGCTCCAGTCGCGCACCCGGTTGGAGTAAATCTGCGCCAGGATGTTCGCTTCTTTGGCGTAGACGCGATACATCTCCTGGTAGGCCGCCGCGCGCAGGTCGGGATCGGGTGCGTAGACATGCGCCATCAGTTCGTCGCGCGTCATCGTGCGCGCTTCGCCGTCGATGGTCAGCGTGTACTCCAGCCGATTGGTGAGCATCGCATAGATCGTGATCAGCGCGGACATGCCGTCGGCGTCCTTGAGGTTGATCAACTGCTCCGACTTCTCATCCAGGGTGAAGCGCCGCGTGCGGCGCATATCTTCCAGGAAGAAGCGGTAGTCGGGATGCAGCTCCGCCGACGGCAGCAGCCGAGCGGCTGCGTCATCCTCCAGCCCCTTCCACCAGAGGTCGAAGAAGAGCAGCCGGTTCTGCATGACGGTCAGCGCTTGCTGCACGCGGTTCATAAAGGTGAGCGCGGCGGCGGATTGAGTATCGGTGGAGAACCAAAGCGAGGCGTAGCCGTAGAGCCGGTAGGCCTGCGCCATGATCCCCTCGTACTCGCGCACCAGGTCGACCAGCGTTGCCGGCGCCATATCCGCACGCAGCGCGCCCCGCTGCCCCTCGAACGCGGCCACCGCCGCATCCAGCGCCGCCAGCCGCGCCGCCAATGTTTCCTCTGTGGCATCGGGCAGCAGTGAGGAGAGATCCCAGCCTGTTAATGTGTAGGTCAAACCCATGATTCAGTGTCCTTTATGGGAAAAGCCCGATTGCAGCCCACCAGCGGCGTGCGTTCAGTTGGGCGGATGAATTCATATGCAGCGCAGCAATTGTCGCCCGTCCCACCGGGGTCACGCCATAGATCGCTAAGTCCAAGATGCGCTGATCCACCGTGTCGCCGCGCACAGACACTGTAAAATGGTCGCAGTATTCGCAACGATGGGCAGCGCGCGCCGCCACTGCGGCATATTGGGCCGGCATCGATCCGTTTACTCACGCATTCCAGCATGCAACGCTTCTGCCCGAAGTGATGTGGCGTGGAGTTCGGCGTTGATCAGATCTTCAAGCTCCGACATTTCTGCCGGCGCCAACTCATGGCCTTCTGCTCTGGCAACTGCAAGTTGCTCACTCAGCTCTTGCAGGCGCGCCTGCTCAGCCTCGGCAAAGAAGGTGTCCGGTGTGAAGCGCTGAATCAAGATCGCCGTCGCCTGCAAATCGTCTGGCAGCAGCGCTTCCAGGGCATCCAGCGCGGCGCCAGCCGTTGCTCCGGCTGCATGCCAGCCATCACTGATAGCCCGGTAGACAGCCTGTTCGCCTTGCCGTTCCTTGATGATTTGGATCGTGGTCATGTGTCGTCCCGAAAGGGAGATTAGGAGATTGAGAGACTGGGAGATTAGGAGATTAAGAGATTGGAAGGGGGCACCAATCTCCTAATCTCTCAATCTCCCAATCTCCAATCTCTACTCCGCCATCCGCCGCAGCACCGTCTGCAAGATGCCGCCGTTGCGATAGTAGTTCACTTCCACCGGCGTGTCGATGCGGCTCATGACCGCGAACTCGACGACGCTGCCGTCGTCGCGGGTGGCGCGCACCGTGAAATGCTGGCGCGGCTCCATCGTGTCGCTCAGCCCCAGGATATCGTAGGTTTCGTAGCCGGTGAGTCCCAGACTGCGGGCGCTCTCGCCTTCGAGGAACTGGAGCGGCAGCACGCCCATGCCCACCAGGTTGCTGCGGTGGATGCGCTCGAAGCTCTCGGCGATCACCGCGCGCACGCCCTGAAGCTGCACGCCCTTGGCCGCCCAGTCGCGGCTGGAGCCGGTGCCGTACTCCTTGCCCGCCAGCACGATCAGCGGCGTGCCGTCGGCCATATACTTCTCCGCCGCATCCCAGATCGCCAGCGTTTCACCGGTGGGGATGTAGCGGGTGACGCCGCCCTCCACGCCCGGCAGCATCTGGTTCTTGATGCGGATGTTGGCGTAGGTGCCGCGCATCATCACCTCGTGGTTGCCGCGGCGGCTGCCGTAGCTGTTCCACTCGCGCCGCGGCACGGCGCGCTCTTCCAGATAACGGGCCGCGGGGCTGCCCGGTGCGATGTTGCCCGCAGGGCTGATGTGATCCGTCGTCGTGCTGTCGGCCATGAAGGCAAGCACCCGCGCCCCCTGGATCGGCTGCAGCGGCGGAATCTCACGGTTGATGCGGAAGAAGGGCGGCTCCTGGATGTAGGTGCTCGCCGGGTCCCAGGCGAAGCGGTCGCCGCCCGCCACCTTGACCGCGTTGAACTGCGGGTTGCCGTCGAAGACGTTGGCGTACTGCTCGCGGAACATCTCCGGCTTGAGCGCACGGCGGATGGTGCTGCGAATCTCCTCCTGCGTCGGCCAGACATCGCGCAGAAAGACCGGGTTGCCGTTGGGATCGTAGCCCAGCGGCTCCGTCTCCATGTCGATGTTCATCGTGCCGGCGATGGCGTAGGCAACGACCAGCGGCGGTGATGCCAGGAAGTTGGCGCGCACATCCGGGCTGATGCGCCCCTCGAAGTTGCGGTTGCCGGAGAGCACCGCCGCGGCCACCAGGTCGCCCTGCTTGATGCCCTTGCTGATCGGTTCCGGCAGCGGGCCGCTGTTGCCGATGCAGGTGGTGCAGCCATAGCCGACGGTGTGGAAGTTGAGTGCCTCCAGATAAGGCGTCAAGCCCGCAGCGTCCAGGTAGCGCGTGACCACTTGAGAACCGGGCGCCATGCTTGTCTTGACCCAGGGCTTCACATCCAGCCCGCGTTCCACCGCCTTCTTGGCCAGCAGACCGGCGCCCACCATGACGCTGGGGTTGCTCGTGTTGGTGCAGGAGGTGATGGCTGCGATCACCACGTCGCCATGTTTGAGGTCGAAGTTGCGACCGGCGTAGCTGACCGGCACGGTGACGCCAAGCTGATCATCCTTGAGGCCGAAGCCGCGCGGCCCCACCGGCGCGGTGAGCGCGGCGTTCCACATGGACTTCATGCCGGCCAGGTCGACGCGATCTTGCGGGCGCTTGGGGCCGGCGAGGGCCGGGCGCACCGTGCTCATGTCCAGTTCCAACGTATCGCTGAACACAGGATCGGGCGTGGCGTCGGTGCGGAAGAGACCCTGCTCCTTGCAGTAACGTTCCACCAGTTCGACCAATTCCTCGCTGCGCCCGGTGCCCACCAGGTAGCGCAGCGTCTCCTCGTCGACCGGGAAGAAACCGGTGGTGGCGCCATACTCCGGCGCCATGTTGGCGATGGTGGCGCGGTCAGCCA